>SVGW01000072.1 GCA_015056125.1 Clostridiales bacterium
AGCTATACCACCTCCGTTCATTATCTCACCGCACCCTTTGCGGATGATATCAAAGGCGCCATTTTCGGCGTGCAGGATTCTGATCGCTACAACGCCACCTACCGCAACGGCTTTTTCAAAGCGGGGCTCCACGGCAACTGGTATGTGAATATGTACAAAGCCAAGTCCCATATGAAAAAGAATTTCACCCCGGTTTCCTACGATCTTTTGCCCCTTCGGGATTTCTGCCGGACGGTATTTGGAGAAGAGGTGCCCTCCTTCCAGGAAAAGCTGCGCCAGAACAAGCCCGACGATCCCGTGTGGAATACCTGCAACGGCATCTCCAACACCCGGGGCGTCACCGATGACGCCCATTTTCCCATCCTGTTTACCACCGGCTTTTACGATATCTATACCGGGGGCATTTTCAATATGTGGCGGCAGATGAATGCGGAAAACAAGGCCCGCTCTGCCATGATCGTATCCCCCTACGATCACGGGGATCGCTGCAACAATGAAACCTCCATGGCCTTTGAAAAGGGAAAACGCACGGAACAATTCGGCGAAGAATATGAGATCGATTGGCTGGATTCCATCCGGGATCCCCGGAAAGCGCCCCCTGTGCCTACCGGTAAAATCACCTACTACCGGCTCTTTGAAAACAAATGGCGATCGGATGATTTTATGCCCGGGCAAAAGCAAATCACCCTGCCTTTGGGGGATCATGCCGAAACCTACACCTATAACCCCTTTGACGCTCCCTCTTTCCAGGGGGGGCTGTGCAGCAGCTTCGGTGGATGCCTGTTCCAGGATCCGCCAAATCGGCGCCACGATATCATCACGGTGTATTCTTCTCCCTTTGCACAGGATACCTTTGTGAAAGGAAAAATGGCGGCTTCTCTGAAAGTGGCATCCGATTGCAAGGACACCTGCTTTTATATGCGCCTGAGCATCACCAAGGAGTGGGGCGATCTGGGCCTTCGGGATGATATCACCTCTCTTTGCTATCAGCTGGGGGATTATGCTCCGGGCCAGGAAGTATCCATTTCCTTCTCCTTTGATGAGCATGCCTTCCTGATCAAAAAAGGCGAGCGGCTTCGGGTGGATATTGCTTCCGCCTGCAAGAACCACTTCGTTCGCCACACCAATCAAAAAGGGCATTATCTGGATCAGGAAACCGCAAAAGTGGCCCATAACACCGTGTTCCTCCGGGATTCCTTCCTCACCCTCCCCGTGGAATAATCATCCTTGACAAAACGCCTCACATGATTTAGAATAAATTCTGCAAATTCCATATTTGCAGAATTTTATTTTAAGGAAATATTTCATGATTCTGTCACAGATTCAAAATACCCTGGGCAGCCTCACGGAAGCGGAAAGCAGAGTGGCCGCCCTGGTGCTTGCATCTCCCCGGATGATCCCCGGCATCACCGCCGCCCAGGCCGCAGAAAAAAGCGGCGTGGCGCCCTCCGCCGTGATCCGCTTTTGCAAAGCCATGGGGCTGAAAGGGTTTTCGGAATTAAAGATCCTTTTATCCCGAGAGTTGGGAGCCGCAGAGGCTTCCCAGGAAGTGCCCAGCGTGGAAGAGGGCGAAGGCGCGGAGCCGGTGGTGCGCCGGGTGTTTGCTTCCGGCATGCAAACACTGAAAAAAACCGTGGATATGCTGGATTTTGAGCGGGTGGAAGCCATGGCCCAGGCCCTTTCCCAGGCCCGGCGCATTTATCTTTTTGGGGTAGGCACCTCCTCCGTGGTGGCCGCCGACGCCCAATACCGCTTTGCCCAGTTGGGCCTGAGCGCCGCCTGCTGCACGGATATTCTTTTTATGAACGTCACCGCCGTGAACCTTGGAAAAGAGGACGCGGTGCTTTGCATTTCCCACAGCGGCCGCACCAAAGCAGTGGTGGATGCCATGCGCCATGCCAGAGATGCAGGGGCCACGACCCTGTCCATCACCAGCTTCCAGGACAGCCCCCTTTTCCGGGAAAGCCAGATCGCCCTTTCGGTATTTGATGATGAGGAGCACTATCCGGTGGAAGCGGTATCCGCCCGGGTGGCCCATATATGCCTCATCGACGCCCTGACCATGGTGCTGGCCACCAGGAAGGCCGATACCTATGCCGACCACATCACCGCCCGAAACAAAATTCTGCGGGAAATCCGCTATGATAAAAAGAGCAAGGAGAAATAACCATGGAAAACAAAGTGATCCTCATTTCTATCGATGGCATGCGCCCGGACGGGCTCAAAGCCTGCAAGCATCCTTTCCTTCAGGAAATGATGAGGAAGGGGGCCTATTGCTTTGAAGGCCGCACGGTGTTCCCTTCCGTCACCCTGCCCTGCCATATGTCCATGTTCCACAGCGTGCCCCCGGAACGCCATGGCATCACCACCAACGTATACATGCCCCCCGTACGCCCTATTGACGGCTTGGCCGAAATGATCAAGGCTGCCGGCGGCATCAGCGCCATGTATTACGGCTGGGAGCCCCTCCGAGATATCCATCGCCCCGGCTCCATGAAATATACTTCCTATATCAATGCCTATATGGAAGAAAGCTCCGATACCTGCCTCACCGATCTGGCTCTGGAGCGCATTGAAAAAAGCCGCCCCGATTTCGTGTTCCTCTACATGGTGGAAACGGACGAAAAGGGCGGGCATGACAATGAATGGATGAGTGAAGAATACCTGCGCAGGATCAATCTGGCCATTGATAATGTGCGGCGTGTATACGAAGCTTTCGGCGATGAATACACCATCATCGTCACCGCCGACCACGGCGGCCACGAGCGCCGGCATGGTACCGATCTCCCCGAAGATATGACCATTCCCCTCTTTTTCTTCGGAAAAGATTTCACTCCGGGCCAGCAGCTGGAAAACGTAAGCATTCTGGATATTGCGCCCACCGTTGCAAAAATCATGGGCATTCATACGCCCAGAGAATGGGAAGGAAGGGCTTTGATCTAATATGATATTCTTATCCACTTTGAATCAGATGGCGTTTCTGTTCCTTCTGATTGTGATTGGCTACATTCTCTCCCGCACCGGTGCCGTGCCCCATGATACGGAGCGCACCCTTTCCAAGCTGGAAAATGCGGTATTCATCCCCGCCCTGGTACTGGGCACCTTCATGGAAAACTTCACCATCCAGAAAATCGGCGTGGCCGGGCAGTATCTGCTTGCCGGGTTCGCAGTGGCCGCCCTTACCGTGCCCGCCGCCATTTTCCTGGCCCGAAAGTGCTCCAAGGATTCCTACATCCGCAAAATTTACACCTACGGCCTCTCTTTTTCCAACTTTGGCTTTATGGGCAATGCCGTGGCCATGGCGCTGTTTCCCGATGTGTTCATGGAATATCTGATCTTCGTGTTGCCCTTCTGGATGCTGATCTACGTGTGGGGCGTACCCACCCTTCTCATTCCTTCGGACGGCGGCAAAAAGAGCTTGAAGGAGCGGCTCAAGGCCTTTATCAATCCCATGATGATCGGCATGGTAATCGGCATGGTAGTAGGCCTCATCAATCCGCCCATGCCCGCCTTCCTGGGTTCCGCCGTATCCACATTGGGCAGCTGCATGTCCCCCATCGCCATGCTGCTCACCGGCATGACCATTGCAAAAATCGATCTCAAAGCCACTTTCAAAAATCTTTCCATCTACATCGTTTCCCTGATCAGGCTTCTGGCGTTCCCGTTGGTATTCGTGCTTTTGTTCCTGGTGATCAAGCTGCCCTATGGGATGGCTGCCTGCATCGTATGCTGCCTGGCCATGCCCCTGGGGCTCAATACCATCGTGGTGCCCAATGCCTATGGGATGGATACCTCCGTGGCCGCCGGCATGACCTTGATCTCCCATTTGCTCTCCTGCCTCACCATCCCCGTGGTCTTCCTGCTCTTTGACTTGGTTATGTTATAATAAAATATTGCGGGAGGATGCTTTTGTGTCAAAAGCACCCTCCCGCACCCTCCCGAAAACCGATCGGGAATGATTCAATTCCGTTCCCTATCAGCTATTGCTCCCTGCCAATAAAAAAGCCTTCCCCTGAACGGGGAAGGCGGCGCACAGCGCGGATGTGGCGGGGAGGTTTTTTTATTGATTCAGTTTCCAATCTTCCCCATCCCTGAATTTATTGGCAAATTTTCTTTTCAGCACGCCCTTTTCTTCCAGATGAATATAGCAGGCCCGGTCACAGGCGCGGCCGCACACATTGGTGGCATAAGCATGCTTCATGGGGGGATAGAAATTCAATTCTGCCATATATGCTTTGGCTTCCTCCGGGGTCAGCTGCTTTTTTCCATGAAGAATCTTTTCCCGATCCGGGTATCCTTCCAGAAAATCCTGCCCCAGGAAGGGATTTTTTTCAATATTGCCACCCCGCAAATAGGCAGCGCACTGCCAGGTATTCAATTGATAATCTTTTTCTCCCTGCAGAGCCTTGCCGGGGCATGCTTCCTTGCATTTTCCGCATGCATCGCAAAGATGCCGGGAAATGAGGGGGTCCTCCTCGATTTTTGCATCCGTAATAATAAAGCACACCCGCTGGAAGGGGCCAAATTCATCGGTAAGTAATTGTCCGGAAGCGCCGATTTCTCCCAAGCCGCAGGCATGAGCAGCTTTGGTGAAATCCAATTGAGGCATATCGATTCCCCGCCATACCCGGGCATAGTTCATTTCCGGATTGGTCTTCTCCGGATCCGCCATAATCATCTGATGATTTTTCTGGGGCGCCGCAATATAGCCCGCATCTTCAATCACGCCGCTGAGCCGCATCATCACCTGGGGCATATAGATTTCTTCCAACAGTTCAATGCCCATGGTGGTGTACTGGTAATAGGTGGTGCCTTCCTCCACGCCCCGAAGGCTGCCCCGAAGCACCCGGAAGCCCAATCCGATCACCGTTTGGGCAGCGGGCAGAATCTTCTGAGGGATATTCTCCGGCGCAAAGCGCTGCACGGAAGCAAAGCCGATCATATCGGCCCCCAGCTTTTTCGCCTGCTCAATGATTTTCTGCTTCAGTTCACTCATGGCGCAGCGCTCCTTTCTCCTCAAGATGGCGGTAGCATGCCCGCAAGCACTTTTTTCCACACAGGCAGGGCACATATCCGTAATGGGTGGGGGGCAGGAACTGGAGCAGAGGAAAAATTTCCTTTGCGCTCTTTTCATCAAATCGGGCGCTGCCGTCCAGCACATCCTGGCGTTCCTTCATTTGCTCCAGATATTTTTCCGTCATCATGGGGTTTGACCGGGCTGCCCCCCGGTAATACACAGCGCACTGCCAGGGATCCACGCCCTTTTCATCCACTGCATGGCCGGGGCATTCTTCTTCGCAAGCACCGCACTGATCGCACATCGATTTATCCAGCATGGGGTCGGCGTCAAAGGGAGCGTTGGTCACGATAAAGGTGAGCCGCTGGTAGGGGCCAAACCGGGGCGTAATCAGCTTTCCGTGCCGGCCCACCGTGCCAAGGCCGCAAATTTCCCCGGATTTTTCAAAATCCAAGAGGATATCGGGAGCCGGGCGCACCCCATCCACCGACAGGGCATTATTCAGCGCAAAGGCCTCCTGTACTTCCGGATTGGTGCCCATATCCCCGGCAGGCAGAAGATTGGGGCAGGAGCGCTGCACGCAGGCTTCATAGCCCATATTTTCAATAAGCCTTGCGATTTTCAGCAGGTAAATGGTGGTCTGCTCCTCCGCCAGGTTCTTTACCCCTAGGGCCGTATAGGAATAGGGCTGGGTTTCCATGGTTTCCATAAGGCCCCGGGGAATACGAAAGGCCACGCCGATAACGCACTTGGCCGTAGGGAGAATATACCTGGGATCCCGGTTGGCAGGCACGCCTTCATAACGATCTACGCTGCCAATGCCCACCAAATCAGCGCCGATTTCCAGGGCCTTTTTCTTAAATTCCGCGGTGGAAATCAGGGGCAAATGCTTCATGCTCATCGCTTCATCTCCCATCTCTTGGGGGTAGTGCGGAAGGGCTCCTCAAAGCGATCCCGCAGGCATCCGCCCTTCTTTTCCAGCATATTCACGCAGGCGCCGATGCACCCGCCGCACTTGGCCATATTATAACCCATCCAGGTGGGGAAATAGCCATCCAATACGGAATACACGTCCAATACCGCCTTTTCCCCGGATTCCACTTCTTTCCCCTCCAGAATGGCCAATTTGCCATCCTTATGTGCTTCAAATACTTCGGTAGGCACGAAGGGATCGTGCTTCCTGCCGGGATAGGTGTAGAAAGCATAGCAGCGCCAGGGATCCAGCTCGCCCCATTCGATCAGCTTATCTTCCATATACACCTTCACCGATTTATTGGGATCGGTGCTCAAGCACCCACCGGGGCATTCCCGGGCGCAGGCCATGCACTTTCGGCACAGGGGCTCCCCGGAATACATTGGATCGGGCTCCAGTTCCAGATCGGTGAGGATAAAGGCCAATCGCACCATGGGCCCAAATTCAGGCGATAAAAACATCTTGCTCCAGCCGATTTCCCCCAGCCCGCAGGCCACCCCTGCCAGACGAAAATGAAACTGTAAATCGGGAGCGCGCTTTCCCTCGGATACCGGGCGGGTAAAGTTCACGGAACGGTGATGGGCCGTTTTATTCTCCGTGCGGCCAAACACCAATTGCTCCTCCGGGGAAATGGTGCTGCCCTCTTCCCCCGTCATATCCGATACCTTGCCTCGGGCGCCGGTATTGCGGTAAACCACCGCTTCATAGCCGTGATCCTCCAGCAGCTTCCCCACTTCATACAGCACCACCGGGGCATACACTTCATTGATGCCGCCATAGGCCAAAGAGGGATACTGATAAAACTGGGTGCCTTCTTCAATGCCCCTCTGCACGCCCCGGGGCATGCGGAACAGAAAACCAATGATGGTTTTGGCCCGGGGATCGATAAATTTGGGGTTCATATCGTCCGGAGCATTATCAAACCGGGACAGGGACGAAAACCCGCAGGCATCCGCCCCAGCATCCAGGGCGGCCTGTCGGATCATTTCTTTGGTCAGCATAGCATAGCTCCTTTCAAAATCACAGATCGCCATCGGGATTGAGCAGTTCCCAATCGGCAGGAGGCTCGCCCAGATCCGGCACCTGCATTACTTCCCCGCCCTTGAGCGCCGACTGATGGGCGATGAGGCCGGGGATGTTGAACCGGGCCGTCTGCCAGATATTGGTGGGCGAAAGCTTATCCTCCGCCATGGCCCGGCAGAAATCATCCACCAGGAAATGATGGGTGCCGTTATGGCCGTTGTTGTAGCCGGTAAATTCCTTGGGCAAGCGGGCGATGGGCTGGATGGGCGAAGTTTCCCTGAAGCCCATGCCGTCGGCCACCTTCTGAATGCCCTCTGCCAGGTTTTCCTTCAGGGCCTGGCAGATGGAAGGGGGCAGCAATTGATCATTCACCAATTGCATGGTTACGCCGTCAGGAAGCCTGCCATCCTTGGCGGTATCCGGGTTCCATTTAGCGAAATAATGGGAAGCCACGGCAAATTCATAGCAGCCGTCCGTGCCCTGGAACTGGGAAATATAGGTTTCGGGAGATTTCCAGCCCACCACCCGGTTTTCGCTGATCCGGGCGACGCCGCCATTGGACAGGGTGAGCAGCATGGCTGTATTGCCAAAGGGATTTTGGTATACGTTCTGGTTTTCTGCGCCGAAGATATCCGTATAGGTTTCGGGGCGGTAGCCCTGGGCAGAAACCGTGAGGGCATGCACCCCAGGCATGGCGCCCAGGATCATGGAGGTGGAATGGGTGGGATAGAAGAAGGGCGGAATGCCGGCAAATTCCTTCCAGCGCTCCCCGGAGGAAGAGCGGAAGCTGAATTCCATATTGCGGATATCATGGTTATACTGGGCTTCGCCGTATACGAATTTCCCAAAGCTGCCCTTTTTGAATTCCCTGCGGCAAAAGATGGTGGCCGCCCGGTAATATCCCGTTTCGCCCATGGAGTAGGTGAGGCGCTTTTGGCGCACCAACCGCTCGATCTCCATGATATCTTCCACGTCCACCGCGCAGGGCACGGCGCTGTATACATGCTTGCCGGCCTTCAGGGCCGCAATGGCAATGGGGCCGTGCTTTTGCCGCTCGGTAAAGATGGCGATGGAATTGATATCCGGCCGTGCAAGGGCATCCTCCAGGCTTTCAATGATATCTACCCCAAAGCGCTGAGAAAAATCCTCCGCCCGCTCCCTTCGTATATCGCATACATACACCTTTTCCACATCGGGATGCACTTTAAACAGCGGCACAAAGGCAGGGGCAAAGCGGCCGCAGCCAATAAAGCAAATACGAATTTTTCTTCTCATTACGTCCTTCCTCCATTTGAATGGCGGCACACGGCCATTTTCAACCGGCTCCGCCACTGCTTTTCTTTATTATACGCACATTGCAGCATGAAAGTAAATGGCGAAAACAAGACAGATTTTGTTGAAAAGAAGTGTATACGCTCCGCAAAAGCACCCTTTCGGCCCATTGCAAATTCTCATGGGATATGCTATCCTACACTTGTCAAAAGAGCAATACAGGAGGATTCCGTTTATGCGTTATGAGCAAAATTGGGAAGGCCGCCCCTATGATCCATCCGGCATCAGTGATCATCCTTTTTTTCCAGTGGAAGTGCCCGGCAATATTCAATATGATTATGCAAAATACCTGGGCATTGAAGATCTGCAGTATGCCAATACAGTAAAGCGCCTGGAAGAAACGGAAGGCTTTTTCTGGGAATACCGCACCCATCTTTCCTATGAGGCAGAAAAAGGCCAGAAAATCATGCTGGTGGCCGAAGGGGTGGATTATCAGTTTGATATCCTTCTGGACGGCGAAAAAATCCACAGCCAGGAAGGAATGTATACTCCCGTTCAATTGGATGTAACAGAGAAAGCTCATCCTGGCTCCTTGTTGCAATTTATCATCCATCCCCATCCCTGCCGCCCCGGCCCCTATCCCGGAGGTTTTCGCCAAGCGGCCGATCAATCCTGCAAGCCTCCGGTTACCTATGGCTGGGATTGGAACCCCCGGCTGCTGATTTCGGGGCTTTGGCAGCCTGTTTACATTGAGACCCGAGGCCGGGGCTATATCGAAAGCTGCGAGCCCTTCTATACCTTAAACGATTCCCTGACCGCCGCGGATATCCGCTTTGAAACTCAGTGCCAGGAACCTGTTTACTATACCATCCGGGATCGGGAAGGCAACATCGTTTATCAAGGCCATGAAAGCGCCTGCTATCTTGAAAACATTCATTTGTGGTGGTGCAATGGCCAGGGGGATCCCTACCTTTATACCTGGACGGCGGAGAGCAGCGATCACAAGCGTTCCGGAAAAATTGGCTTTCGCACCATCCGGCTGATCCGCAATCAGGGCGCGGACCACATCAGCGACTTCCCCAAATCCCGCTATCCCGCTGGCATCACCCTGGAGCTCAACGGCCGCCCCATCTTCGGCAAGGGCTCCAACTGGGTGAACCCCGAGCTCTTCTTTGGCCGCATCACCCGGGCGCGCTATGAGGAATTGCTTCAGGCCGCCGCAGATGCCAACATGAATATTCTGCGCCTCTGGGGCGGCGCCGGTGTGAACAAGCCTGATTTTTATGATCTGTGCGATGAAAAAGGCCTGCTGGTATGGCAGGAATTTATGTTGGCCTGCAATAATTACCGGGGCACGCCTCATTATCTGGCTGTGCTTGAAACGGAAGCATCCTCCATTATCAAAGCCCTTCGCCATCACCCTTCCCTGGCCCTGTGGTGCGGCGGCAATGAGCTTTTCAACAGCTGGTCCGGCATGGATGAGCAATCTCATGCCCTGCGGCTGTTAAATAAGCTGTGCTATGAATTGGATTTTGACCGCCCCTATCTGATGACCTCTCCCTCCGCCGGCATGGGCCACGGAGGCTACACCTTCCGGCATTATGAAAACAATCTGGACGTACTGACCGCCTACGCTAATGCCCATTGTACCGCCTATACGGAATTTGGCGTGCCCAGCCTGGCAGACGCCGAGCTGCTTCAAAAAATCATCCCGGAAAATGAGCGTTTCCCCATTGAAAGAACGGAAAGCTGGATCACCCATCACGCCTTTGATGCCTGGAGCAGCAAGGAGCATTGCTGTTGGAGCTGCCTGCCCATGCTGGAGGATTACTTTGGCAAAATGGATTCCCTGGAGCGGACAGTGAAAGCCTCCCAATGGCTGCAGGCAACGGGATACCAGGCCATTTTCGAAGAAGCCCGGCGGCAGTGGCCCTATTGCTCCATGGCCATCAATTGGTGCTATGAAGAGCCCTGGCTCACCGCAGCCAATAATTCCCTGATTTCCTATCCCATGGTGAAAAAGCCGGGATATTATGCGGTGAAGGAGGCCTGCCGCCCGGTGCTGGCCAGTGCCCGGATCCCCCATTTTGATTGGAAGGGCGGGGATATATTTTCCGCAGAAATCTGGCTGCTCAACGACAGCAATGAAACCATCCAAGAAGAAATTACAGTTTCCCTGCGGATTGGCGCATGGGAAAAGGAACTGCTCACCTGGAAAACCGATCCCACTGCTCCCCGAACCAACCTGTTAGGGCCCTCCATCCATTGCCAGCTGCCCAATATTCCGCAAATGGAAGAAATGGAACTGTGCCTGCAAGCCAAGAATAGCGCTCGCAGCAGCGTATATCGCCTGCTCTGCCAGTATCACACCCTGAAAACGCCTACCAGTCGGCTAAACGAATAAGAAACTATGCTTACAAAAGATCGTTCTTTTTACAAATCTTTTCTCCGCCTGTGTATTACCCTCATGCTGGAGCAGGCGGTGGTGCTCAGCGTGAATCTGGCGGATAATCTGATGCTGGGCACGTATTCGGAGGCGGCGCTGTCCGGGGTAGCGGCGGTGAACCAAATCCAGTTTATCTTTCAGCAGGTGGTCTATGCCGCCAGCAATGCCATGATCGTGCTGGGCAGCCAGTATTTTGGCAAAGGACGCTTCAAGGAAGTGCGCCTGCTCGCCTCCATCGGCATGCGTGCTGCCCTGCTGCTCTCCCTTCTCTTATTTTTGCTGGTGAGCTTCTTTCCTGCCCAAGCCCTCTCCCTGTTTACAAGCGATGCAACCATCGCCAAAGAAGGCATCCTCTATCTTGGCATCATTCGTTTCTCCTATCCCTTCTTTGCTGCCACCGCTCTGATGCTGGGCACCATGCGCATTGCCCAGGCCGTGAAAATTGCGCTGAAAGTATCCGTGGTGGCCCTGATTATCAACGTGTCCATCAATTATCTTTTGATCTTCGGCCGCCTGGGCTTTCCTGAAATGGGCGCGGAGGGCGCAGCCATCGGCACTTTGGCGGCCCGCATAGTGGAGTGCCTGATCGTAGGCCATTACATGCTAAAAAAAGAGAAAAAGCTGGAAATGCGGCTCCGGGATTATCTAAAAATTGATGGGCTGATGATGAAGGATTATATCAAGATCGGCACGCCGGTATTAATCACCTCCGGGCTCTGGGGCGTGGCCAATGCCTTGCAGACCGTGATCCTGGGCCATATGGACGCAAGCGCCATCGCCGCCCAGTCCATTTCTTCCACCTTCTTTCTCCTGCTCAAAGTCACCTCCGTTGGTGCCTCCTCTGCTGCCGCCATCATCATCGGCCAGACCATCGGCGCAGGCAAAAAGGAAAAGGTGAAAGAATACAGCCGTACGCTGCAATGCATGTTTATCGGCATTGGATTGACACTGGGGATGATTATGTTCCTCATCCGCATACCCCTGCTCTCCGTTTATCAGATTTCTCCCGAAACCCGTGCCCTGGCCAATGCTTACATGCTCATTCAGAGCGTGGTGCTGTGCACCATGTCCTATCAGATGCCAGTGAATACCGGCATCCTCCGGGGCGGCGGCGACACCCGATTCACCATGATCCAGGATATCGTGAGCATCTGGGGGATTGTGATGCCCCTTTCTCTGCTGGCCGCCTTTGTGTGGAAGCTTTCACCGGTGGTCGTGATCATGCTGCTCAATGCCGATCAGGTGTTTAAGTGTATCCCCGCCTGCATCCGGGTCAATCGCTACAAATGGATCAAAAACCTGGTGCGAGAGGAAACGAAATAAAAAAATATTGCGGGAGGAGGCTTTTGCGTCAAGAGCCCCTTCCCGCACTCTCCCAAAAACCAATTATAACATTTGATAAAAATAATCTTGTTTACATCATTAAGGAGGATGAATCATCATGATAGTGACAAACGGGTTGGTACTCAACAGCGAAACCTGGGCCTTCGAACAGAAAGATTTAATGGTGGAAAACGGACTGATCTGCGATCACATGCCCCAAAACCAGACCGTGGTGGACGCCCAAGGTGCCTACGTAATCCCCGGCTTTATCGATACTCATATTCACGGATATCTGGGGGCCTCTTTTGATTGCTGCGATCCACATATTGAAAAATCACTCATGGCGCTGGCTGCCCAAGGCACCACAGGCTATGCCGCCACCATCCGCTGCCATCCGCGTCAGCGCCTGCTGGAGGCCATTCACGCCAATGTGCAGCAAATGAAATCCTCGCTTCCTGGCGCCCGACTCTATGCCATCCACTGCGAAAGCCCCTTCATTTCCCCTGATTGCAGCGGTGCCATGAAGGCCCCCGATATAGAATGCACCGTGGAAAATGCCCGGGAATTTATAGAAGCCGGGGAAGGCCATATCAAAATTATGACCATCGCTCCAGAAAGAGAGAATGCGCTGGAGGTGATTGCAGCGTTCCAGGATCAGGTGCATTTTTCCGTAGGTCATACGCTGGCTACTTACGATCAAACCATCGCCGCCCTTTCCGCCGGTGCCACCCGCTCCACCCACACCTTCAACGCCATGCGCCCCCTCTATCACCGGGAAACCGGGGTGCTGGGTGCAGTGCTCACTGACGACCGGGCCACCTGCGAAATGATCGCGGATTTTGTACACCTGGATCCCGCCGCCTGCAAAATCATTTATAAAATGAAGGGTGCAGAACGCATCTGCATGGTCAGCGATACTGGGGAAATGGGCGGCTGCCCGGACGGCACTTATATCGTGAATGATATGCCCCGCATCGTGAAGGACGGCGTGTGCAAAAACATGGACGGTCGCATTGCCGGCAGCTGCTTTACTCTCCTCAAGGGCGCCCAGAACCTGCGCAAGATTGGCATTCCCCTGGAGGACGTATCCCGCATGGCCTCTTACAACCCCGCCAAATTCCTGGGAGTAGACCATATTGCCGGCTCCCTGGCCCCCGGCAAGGCGGCCGATTTTATCATCTGTGATGATCAAGTGAATATTGCTGCCGTATACGTAAACGGCGAAAAGATCGGAGAATAAGCCATGCATCGATTAGGCATTGATATTGGCGGCACCGACATAAAAATCGGCGTGATTGACGAACAAAATCATGTAATTGATTTTGGCAAGATTCCCACCCTGGCCCAGCGCCCCTGGGAGGAAATCATCCGGGATATTATTGCCGCCGTTTCCCCATTTATTGAACAATACGCTCCCCTTTCCATTGGCATCGGTTCCCCAGGCCGGGTCAATCCCAAGGAGGGGATGGTGATCCGGGCGGGCAACCTTTCCTTCCGGAATGTGCCCATGGCGCGCCTTTTTGAAGAAGCGTTTCATCTGCCCGTGGCCCTGGAAAACGATGCCAACTGCGCCCTGATCGCCGAAATGAAGGCAGGGGTATGCCAGGGATTTACAGAGGCGTTGATCCTCACCCTGGGCACCGGGGTGGGCGGCGCTATGGTGCTCAATAATCAGCTCTACAGCGGCTATAATTTCAGGGCCGGAGAATTTGGGCATTTTGTAGTGCAGCTCCACGGCCATCCCTGCAAATGTGGCCTGGAGGGATGCTTTGAGCAATACGCCTCTGCCTCCGCCCTGATTCGGGATACCAAAGCCGCCATCCTGGAGGCCCCCGGAAGCCTTTTGGCCTCCCTGGGCACTCAGGGCGTGGATGGCCGCACCCCCTTCCTGGCCGCCCAGCAAGGCTGCCCTGTGGGAGAAAAGGTGGTGGCTGAATATGCCTATCGCCTGGCCGCTGGGCTCAACAGCCTGCAGTTCATTTTCCAGCCCCAGTGCATCGCCCTTTCAGGCGGCATTGCCAAGCAGGGAGACTATCTGATAGAGCGAATTTTCCCTCATCTGCTGCCGGAAGTGAACGTGCGCGTTTCTTCCTTTTCCGGCCACGGCGGCCTCATCGGCGCCGCGCTGCTACCAACACTGTAATCCTTTTTTCATACGCTCCTGAAAAGGAGCGTCAGACTGTCAAAAAACCCTTGGGATGCGTCGAAGGGCCGCTGCCCTTCGACTGAAATCCGCAGCCGGTGACATGTGCGGCGGCGAGGAGCGGAAGTATTCCGCTTCCTATATCAATTTACGGCCGCAAAAATAGGCTTTCCATCCCTTTTTCACAGGGCTGGAAAGCCATTTTTGCAGTAAATGTGATGGA
>SVGW01000073.1 GCA_015056125.1 Clostridiales bacterium
CTGTGGCGGATACAGCGAAGCGGAGGAATCGAGCGAAAGGGAGAATTGCGACCGGTAGGAAGCAAGGCGACCTTTGAGCTCGCGGAATACGGCCCTTCGACGCATCCCAGGGGTTTTTTGACAGTCTAAGAAATGGAGCGTACGCTCCATTTCAGACCGCTGACAAACCCTGCAAACGCAAAAATGGCCGTAAGCATGCGGCCATTTTTGCTTTCTGTGTTGGCGTCGGCTGCAAAATGCGGTCCCTTACGTCCATGTAAGCTCCCTTTTTTGTAGCCTCGTCGCCTTGACTTGCAGAGTTTGTCTCAGTCTGCCAAATCATTGACAAGATAGGAAAAAACTGATAAAATTATTAATATGGAGATAAGCGTCTGAAAAAAGAATGTGGAGGTTTCGTATGCAGCAAAAGCAGTATGATGATTACAATGCAAAATTGGCCGTTCCCGATCAATTGTTTACGCCACTGCACGGTGTGCGGCTGACAGGCGGGCTATTTCGCCAGGTATTTGATAATAATGTGCAATTTATCCAGCGCCTGGAAATGGACCGTATGCGCTATTGGTTTGATGTGAAGCAAGGAAAAAACACCACGGCTGAGCCGTATCCTGGACATTTTGAAGAAAATCTGAAAGGTCAGACGGCATCCCAATATTTGATGGGCGCCGGGAATGCGCTGCGCTGGGAAGAAATACCAGCACTTCGGGCGGGCGTGGATGAAATTATGGCTTTTTTGGAGGAGAATGCGGAAGACGATGGGTTTCTGATGCCCATTGATAAGCGTGATTTTGCCTATCGTGAATATCCGCACTATGTGCGTATCTGGCTCACCTACGGCTTGATTGCGGCTGCCCGCGGTGGTCATCCCAAGGCCTTTGCGCTTTTACGGCGCTGGCAGGATTGGTTTAACCAGTGTCCGGATCTTCCGGTGATCAAATATCTGGAATTGGCGTTTCAGGGCGTGGTGGCTTCTCCGAGCGTGTATATGACCCCCATCGGCAGGAAGGAAGATATGGAAATTTGCCGTCAATACTACGAGGAAACCTGGCGGCTGGCTCAGTTTATTGCCCAGGAGGCCGATGCAGTGCATGTACGCCGGCAGCATGGAAAAGAACCCCACAGCCATGGGAGCGAGATTGAAGGCTTTGAGGGGTATTTGGATCTGTACCGCTACTTTGGCGCACCTTATCTTCTGAATGCAGTGCTGGGATTCTGGAAAATGTATCAGGAGCATTGGCAGCATGTGGGCGGCGGGATTGTGATGATCGAAACCTTGAGTAACGGCAATCCGCTTTTTCCGGATTGCAATTATTTCCTGAAAGAGCATGGCGGCCTGCGGAGCACGTATAACGAGCTTTGCTGCACCTCCTTCTGGCTCCATCTGAATCAGCGGCTGCACCGGTTGTTTCCTGATGAAGAAAAGTATGTGTTTGAAATGGAGCAAAGCATTTACAATATTGCTATTGCCAATCAGAGCGGCACGGAGGATATCCGCTACTGCGCTTATCTGGATGAACAGAAGCAATTGCCGGTGCGATTGAACCACTGCTGCTCCGGAGTAGGAACCCGCATCTTTGGTTCCCTTCCGGAATATCTGTTCACCCTGAATGAACACACCCTTTCCTGTGATCTCTATGCCGATGCAGAGTTGGCTTGGGAAACGGAAAAACAGACGGTTTATGTAAAGGAAACCACGAAGTATCCTTTGGACGGTGCGGTTTCTCTGGTATTTTCCATGGAAAGCGCCCAGGAATTTACCCTTCGCCTTCGCATTCCCCATTATTTGGAAGAGAATGCAGAGATTTTCCTGAATGGAAAACGTGTGGGCACCGGGGTAAAAGGAACCTATTTCGTTCTTCGCCGTATTTGGCAGCCCGGAGATGAAATGATGTTCTGCCTGAAAATGGCCTGGCAGTCTCATTTCTATCACGGCGTGGATGAAGAAGAAGGATACGATCGCTATTCCTACACCTATGGGCCACTGCTGATGGCGGTGATGGGAGAAAGAAACCACAAAAAGGGGATTGTGCTTTCGGGAAGGGGCGACGAATTGGTCGGGAAGCTGATACCTAGCGAGCATCCCTTGCATTATGGCGTTGACGGAGAGAATGCTTTCAGAATCGTACCCTATTATGAGCTGGAAAGCGAAGCGTTTACGTGCTTTCCCATGTTTAAAAAGTAAACGTGCTGCTCAAGCGAGCACTGACAAACCCCGTAAACACAAAAATGGCTGCAAGCATGCGGCCATTTTTGCTTTCTGCGTTGGCATCGGCTGCAAAATGCGGTTACTTACGTACGTGTAAGCTCCCTTTTTTGCAGCCTCGCCGCCTTGACTTGCAGGGTTTCTCTCGGTCTGCCAAATCATTGACTTTGTCAATGATTTGGGCGCTGCATTTGCAGCGCTTTTTTAATGTACTTTCAAGGGATGCGAATTGACAGAGAAAAGGGGAAAGAATATAATAAGACAGAACACACGCGAAATGAAGGGAAATCATCCATGCAAAGCAGAAAACAGCATTTTATCAGCGGGATCAAGAACGGCATTCCCATCGGATTGGGATATTTGGCTGTTTCTTTTTCTTTTGGTATTTTGGCCAGTAAATCAGGGCTTTCCACGGTGCAGGCGGTGTTAATGTCTGCGCTGAATCTGACTTCCGCCGGGCAATTTGCCTCTCTGGCTGTGATTACTTCTGCGGGAAGCTATCTGGAAATGGCCCTTTCCCAATTGATTATTAATCTGCGCTATTGCTTGATGAGCTGCAGCCTTTCTCAGAAAATCGATCCCAAAGCGCCCTTTATTCATCGTTTTTTGGTGGCCTTTGGCAATACGGATGAGGTGTTTGGCCTATCTTCCGCTGTGGAAGGGCCCCTTTCGCCTTATTATTCCTATGGCTTGATTGCCATGGCGTTTCCTGGGTGGACGATTGGCACACTTCTCGGCGCTATTGCGGGGGATATTCTGCCCGCCCGGCTTTTAAGCGCATTGGGCGTTGCGCTGTATGGCATGTTCTGCGCCATTATTATTCCTCCCGCCAAGAAGGATTCCGTGCTGCGCAAAGTGATTCTGCTGGCCATGGCAGCCAGCCTCCTTTTCAGCGTGGTGCCGATATTGAATGAAATTTCATCCGGCATGCGGGTGATTATTCTCACGGTGGGCATTGCTGCCCTGGCGGCCAAGCTTGCCCCCATCCGGGAGGAGGAAGCAGCATGAGCGGAAATGTATATATCTATATTCTGGTGATGGCGCTGGTTACGTATCTTGTGCGCATGCTGCCCTTAACGTTGATCCGGCGCACCATCAAAAGCAATTTCCTTCGGTCCTTTTTGCATTATGTGCCCTATGTCACTTTATCTGTAATGACCTTTCCTGCCATTCTTTCTGCCACTTCTTCGCCCTGGTCCGGCCTGGCGGGGTTTATTACGGCCCTGGTGCTCTCCTATAAGGGGAAAGGATTGATCCTTGTATCTTTGACGGCTTGCGCCGTAGTATTTATATTGGAATTGGCATTGGTATAAAAATAGAGGAGGAATCAAGCAATGAACGTATCGGCTCACAGAGCTTTTGCTCTGCTAAAGGAACTGGCCTTTGAACGGGTAAGCTGCTCTGCAGCAGAAAAGCAGGCGGCGGAAAGGCTGATGAAGGAAGCCCAGGCGGCGGGCGTTCAGGCATATTTGGAGGAATTTACCGTTCCCTGCGGCCGGGTGCATCAGGCAAAATTGACGGTAACCGCTCCCTATAAAAAGGAATATGAAGTGACCGGCTATGAGCGCGCTCTTTCCACGGGAGAAAAGGGACTGGACGGAGAATTTTACTATGCCGAAAATGTGCTGCCTATGCACTTGGAAAAAGTGAAAGATAAGGTTGTATTGATCAATGGCCGTTTGGTGCGTTCGGCCTACGAAAAGCTGAAGAAGGCCGGCGCCGCTGCGATTCTTACTTTCTCCGGCTCCACCATTGATAAGCTCAGCGATTCGGATTGCGATATCCGGAAGCTTCGGGAAACCCTGACCGAGCCCTTCGGCAGCGCGGTGGCCCTGAATATGCGGGCGGCGGATGCGGCCGAAATGGTGCGCCGGGGCGCCAAGCAGGTGCATATCGAATTGCAGGGAGAATGCTATGAGGGTATCAGCCAGAATGTGTGCGCCCTGATTCCCGGCACCCAAAAACCGGATGAAATCATTTCCTTTGGCGCCCATTACGATAGCGTGTATTTTTCCACCGGCGTATACGATAATATGTCCGGCAGCGTGATTTTGATGGAGCTGCTTCGCTATTTTGCCGCCCATCCGCCGAAGCGCACCATGCAGTTTAATTGGTACGGCTCGGAAGAGCAGGGGCTATTGGGCAGCAAGGCCTGGGTGAAGGTGCATGAGGAAGAATTGAAAAAGCATGTGCTGATGGTGAATATTGACGTGGCTGCGGCTACCCTGGGCCAGAACAGCATTCCGGTATTGGCCAAGGAAGAGGCCGTTGGCTATGTGGATGCTTTAATGCGGGAAGCAGGCATTCCCTGTACGGTGAAAATGGATATCTATTCCAGCGATTGTATTCCCTTTGCCGATCATGGTGTGCCAGCATTAAACCTGATTCGTTCCGGAGCCCCCGGGGCCAGCTTCATTCATGACCGCCGCGACAATTTAAAGAGCGTCTATATTGACGAAAAAGCATTGGATATTACCTTGCAGCAGGCGCTTTTCCTGGTGAAGAGATTGGATCAGGCGGCCGTATTCCCCATTGAACGGAAGATCAGCGATGAAATAAAGGATAAGGTGGCCGAATATCTGTTTAAGAAGGATAAAAAGGAAGCCTGAAAAAGGGGGCATGGAAATGAAGCCTGTGCGCATGATGAAACTGGATGAAAATCTGTATCGAATCACTGCCCGCCAGCAGGACGAGGATTCTCTGGCGCTTCGCTATGGCTTGATTCAGCTGCCTTCAAATGGAAGGGCCGTGGATGAAATTCCCGGCCTTTCTTTTGATACATCGTGGGATGGCTGCGAAGAAATGCTACATGATCTGGAAGAAGAATACAGAAGCATTCAACCGGAAAAAATTGAGGGCATGCCCGAAATGAAAAAGGCACAGGGTATGCGGGCCGATTCCTTTGGTAGCTTCTTTATCCGTTTTCCCATTTCCGCAGAGGAAAAATTCTATGGCCTGGGGGAAGCCGGTAAGGATCATTTGGAACTAAGGGGAAAAATCTATCAGAATTTCACCAAGTATCAGGCGGACGAGATTCCCATTCCTCTGATAATGAGCAACCGGGGATGGGGCATTCTCATCAATGCGGACGGAAAGCATTTTGTGGATGTGGGCTGCACGGATGAAAGGTATCTTTGCTGCATGGGCGGCATGGATGAATTGGACGTGCTGGTATTTAAGGGCAATGATTTATCCGAATTGCTGGAAATGTATACGCGTTTATCCGGTCGGCCCATGGTGCTGCCCAAATGGGCTTATACCCTTACCTATATTGCTCCTCTCCACGCCGACCAATTTGTGGTGATGGATCACGCGGAAAGATTTAGGAACCTTGCAATTCCCAGCCACCATATCAGCCTGGAACCCGGCTGGATGAAGAAATTCTATGATATGAGCACGAAAAAGGAGTGGAACCTGGAAAAATTCCACGTGCCCCGGTGGCTGGAAAAGCGTGAAAAGCCAGAAACCTTCCTCAGCGCCCTTAGAAGAATGGATTACCATGTGAGCCTTTGGCTGTGCATTGATTATGATCTCACAGATGAAGCGGAGCGAAGGGCCGGCAGGCGTGAAGAAAATCAATATGAGCCCTGGTATCAGCATCTTGAGCGCTTTGTAAATGCCGGGGTAGACGGATTCAAATTAGACCCCGCCAATATGACCGATCCCTACCGCCTGGGCGAACAATCGCCATCCACCCTGTTTGGCGTATGCTCCAATGGCGTGCCATTTGAAAAAATGCATAATATCAATCAGACCCTTTTGCCTATGCAGATGTATGAAGGCTTTGCCAAGCAGATGAACAAACGCCCCATGCTCCATTATTGCGGCGGCTATACCGGGGTGCAGAAATGGTGCGCTGCCACTACCGGTGATAACGGCGGGCAGATGGGGGCCATGGTGTGGCTCTTGAATCTTGCTCTCTCTGGATGCAGCAATACCACGGTGGATATGGATTTATATGCCCCGGAAAGCATTCATTTTGCCTTCCTGGCACCCTGGGCGCATCTCAATGCCTGGAGCGGCGTAAGGCAGCCTTGGTACGCCGGGAAAGAGCAGTGCGATATGTTTATCCGCTATGCGAAGCTGCGGGGACGCTTGCTGCCCTATATCTATTCTGCAGCCCTGGAAGCCCATGAAACGGGCATGCCCATCATCCGCCCTTTCCCGTTGGCATTCCCAGGGTATGAAATGGGGGAAAACCTGATTACGCAGTATATGGTGGGGCCTGCGCTGATGGTGGGCTGCTATACGGATACGCTGCATCTGCCAAAGGGAGATTGGATAGAGGCTTGGACAGGCGATGTCATTTCCGGCGATCGAACCGTATCTTATCATCCACCCAAGGAATACGGAGGCGCGCTTCTAATGAAGGAAGGGGCCATCATTCCCACCCAGGAAACAGAGGAGGAAATGATCCTGAATCTGTTTCCGGGCAAGCAAGGAATGTGGACGTACATTCTGTATGAGGATGATGGAGAAAGCCTGGAATATGAAAAGGGCGCAATCGCCAAAACGAAGATTACCCTGGAGGCAGATGAAAAGCAAATCCGCCTGATAATTGGCGAATGCCAGGGGGACTATGCAGGGAGAATGCCGGGAAGAAATTGGCACATTCGGGTGCACGATGGGCGTCTTTTGGAAGCGAAAATGATGAATTGCGCCGATCGAATTAGCAATATTGAAAAAATCGAAGATGGAAGCTTGGGATTGTAATAAAAGAATCGCGGTTTCTGTGTGTGGAAGAAACCGCGATTCTTTTATTTTCCGTTCGCATGCAGAGCGCGGAATGCGGAAGGAGAATGACCATAATGCTTTTTAAAGGAGCGGATAAAGTAGGAAAAATTGCGAAATCCACAAAAAAAGCATATTTCTGTGGCGCTCTGTTCCGTGTGCTGCAAAAGATCGGCTGCCAGACGAAGACGGAGTGAAATAATATATTCTGAAAAGGGGATACCCATCGCTTTAGAAAATAACGCAGAAAAATATTGAGGGGAAAGGGAGAGAGCCTTGGCAATTTCGTTGAGTGTAATCGCTTCGCAAAAGCGTGTGTTAATGATGCGTATCGCTTGGATAATGCGATCATGGTGTGCATCGCCTTCCCAGCCCAACAGATGCTGCCCATGGCGATTGAGATACAACGCCAAGGCATGGATCAGGGAGATGGCATATTCCTTGTCATGACGCTGGATAAATAGTTCCTGAAACATGAGCCAAGGAAGACTATTGTCAGCCAGGGGCTGCAAAAGCAAGGGACCGGGCAGACGCTTTTGAATGGCAGAAGAGAGCAATTCTTCATCAAAAGCAGCTTTAATGAATCGTCCCGTATTGCTGGAATTGACTTGAATTTTATGAAAGTCAGCCGGTGTGACCAAGATGATGGCAGATTGATCCATGTGAATTTTTTGATGGTTGACGGTGATGAATCCATCAAAATTTTCATAGCAGGTCATCTCATAATACATATGGGTGTGGATAGGGAAATTGTATGTACTGCCGCAGGTGACCTGATAGCCTTCTTTTCCAGTGAGTGTTTTTTTCATGCATACGATTTCCTGCATAAATCCCTCCTGCATAATCTAAAAGAAAAGTAGATAATATCAAAAGAAAGTGCAATAAATAAATCGATAAATCCACTATAATCATAGAGAATAAGAGAAATAAAGTCAATAGAGGTGCAGAAAAATGAATGAAGAAAAATTGATCGGTCGTTTTTTTACCGGCATCAACTATTGGGGATCAAAAGAAGCCATTGGCATGTGGGAAGCGTATGATGCCAAGTCGGTGGAAGAAGATTTCAAGGCGATGCGCAGTGCGGGGATTACCCATCTTCGGGTATTTCCTCTGTGGCCCGTTTTTCAGCCGCTAAAGGCCCTGTATACCACCCAGGATGAGCCTTTTGAGCTTCGTTTGGGAGAAGAACCCCTTCCTGATACGGAAGCGGGGCAGGCCGGCGTCAGCGAAGAGGCATGCCAAAATTTTGAAAATTTCTGTGAATTGGCAGATCGATATCATCTGAAGCTGGTGGTGGGGCTGATTACGGGGCATATGAGCTTTCGGGAATTTATGCCGCCTGCTTTTGAAGGACGGAACAGAATCAGCGATCCTTTTGTGCTCAAGTGGCAATTGAAATTTGTGAAATATTTTGTAAAGCGCTTTCAGAAATACGATTGTATTGCTGGTTGGGATCTGGGCAATGAGGTGAACAACATCAAGCCGGACTTGCCTGAAAACAAGGACGATTTTTATGTGTGGTGTGCAGCTATCTCCGATGCCATCCGGGTATGTGATCCAAACCGTCCTGTGATTTCCGGCATGTGCTCCACCAACATAGAAAAGGAATACGATTCTTTGATGGTGATCCGGGATACCTGCGATATCCACACCTGTCATCCCTACAATATATTCCACACCAATCATGATCCTCTGCCCACGATGAAGCCTGTATTGGATCTTTCCTTCCGCTGCCAATTGGGAAAGGATATTGGCCATCTTCCTACCTTTGTGCAGGAATTTGGTTCTATCGGCTATGTGAACTGCTCCAAGAAAACAGAGGCGGATTTCTATCGAGTCTGTCTGTATACCGCCCTTACCCATGATTGCCACGGCACCATGTGGTGGTGCGCATTTGATCAGGGACATCACCGCTATGCTCCTTATGATTGGAATAATATTGGCAGTGATTATGGATTTTTTGACAAGAACAGAAAGATAAAGCCTGTAGGGGAAGAAAATATCCACTTTCAGGAAGTGCTGAGGAAGCTTCCAGATGGAAAACTGCCGCCCCATCAGACGGATGCAGTGGTATTGATCCCCAGGGATCGGGGCAACGCTGTATCCCGAGATGTGCTTCGCACTGCCTATATCCTGGCCAAGCAAGCTAATATGGATGTGAGCTTCAGCTATGCTATGGAAAAAATCCCCGACGCATCGCTCTATATTCTTCCTTTGATTGGCTCCAATCAGGCAATCAGTGGCTGCAGGTTGGATGAAATCATGGAAAAGGTGGAAAAAGGTGCGGTATTATATATTTCTCTGGGCAATGTGTTTTTCCGCCAGCTGCCCTCTATTGCAGGGGTGAATATTGCCTGGCGGGAATGCGCACAGCAGGAAAAGAAGATGATGCTTCACGGAGAAACGCTTCCTCTTAGTGTGCCTGTACACTATGAAATTGAGCATACGGATGCCCAAGTGCTTGCCGAGGATGAAAAGGGGAATCCTCTCTTCTTTTGCAAAGCGCATGGGAAAGGGAAGGTTTATTTGCTGCTTGCACCGTTGGAAAAATACCTGGCAGAGCGGCAAGGTGTATTCTATCGGGAAAATGAGCCAAGGTATGATTTGATATATAGGGAACTTGCAGCATCAGCAGGAATTCATCGCCTGGTAGATTCCGATCATCCCTTCGTTCGGGCAACGGAACATCCGATAGACGAGGATACAGCCTATATTTCCTTCATCAATTATAGCCATAAGCCTGCGAAAACAAAAATAACCATGCAATCAGGATCGCTTACATGGATTTGTGGGGAAAAGATAAATGACGATGAACTTTCTCTGAAAAATAATGACGGGGCTATTTATCTATGGAAAAGAGAATAACAAAAAATCCCCTTGGCGCATGAAACGCCAAGGGGAAATTATGTGGATGGATATTATTGCGCCGTCCACTTTTTGATGAAATCCACTACCAGCAAGGAGAAGTAAGAAGGAACGCCGGGGGCAGGCTGTTTGCAATGGCGGCAATGCTTGCCGTGGAGAATCTTCAATTCATACTTGGATTCATCATAGCGGAAATGCTTCATGGTGGACATGACCAACAAGGTCTGCTCCAGTCGGTTTTCCATATCATCATCGGAAACCAGGAACAGCATGGGGGGATAGGATTCCCGAGTGCCGATGTGATAAAGGGGCGCACGCTCATCCACGATCAGGCGGCGGGAATCGAGTCCTCTGTATTTGAGTTCGTTAAAGTGGCAGGTGGGCTGGCCGGCATCGTGTACAAAGCCGTCAATTTGATCAGCATCCACGCCATATTTGGCCAGAAACTGATGATCAAAGCACAGCATCATGGAAAGATAGCCGCCCGCAGAGCTGCCACCCACAAATACCTGCTTGCACTCGCCGTATTCCTTGATGTGTTCATATACCCAAGCCACTGCTGCGGCGCAATCGTCAATGTATTCGGGATACTTGGCGCTGGGATACATGCGATAATTCACGCTGCAAAGCGCAATCTGGTTTTCCACCAAGGGCGGTGCGTAATGGAAGGAACCGGCCTTATCGCCTTTTTCAATGCCGCCGCCGTGGAAGTAAATAAAGATGGAAAAGGGACCGCTGTCGGGCAGGTATAGATCCAATCCCTGATCGCCGGAATAAATAATATCTTTGATGACTCGCATACAAAATACTCTTCCTTTCTTTTTTTCCATTGTATACCCGGCCATTCTATTTGTCAATTAAATTTTAACCTGCCTAAAAAAACAGGAATCTGCCCATATTCTTCAGGAATACTTGCCTAAAAAACGGAGAAAGCATATAATAATTACAAACGAAGGAAATGGATGGAGGGCCCATGCTGCATTACAAAGAGGTAAAAGAGGGCATTAAAGCGCTTTTGATCGGCATGAGCAATGGCCAGCGATTGCCAGGGCGGCTGCAATTAATGAAGCTGCTGGACGCCTCCAGAGCAACAGTGGACAAGGCTGTAAAGGAGTTGGAAAAAGAGGGCGTGCTTTTTTCCCGCTTTGGGAGCGGCACCTATGTGGCAAGGCGGCTGGACGGCGTAATTCCCCAAATGGAAAACTGGTGCCTGATTGTGCCGGATGCAGGCGAAGCGGTGTATGCCCAATTGGCGGAAGGCGTGCAAAAGCATGCGAAGAAATGCAGTGTTCATGTGATTCTATGCAATTCGGAAAGAAGCGCACAAAAGCAGGCCGCGTATATCGAGCGGCTGATTATGGCAGGAGTAGACGGATTTATTATCGTGCCTGCTGTATCCCTGCGTGTACCTGATAACCTGGAATTGTATAAAATGCTTCAGCAATCGAAAATCCCGTTTGTATTCTGCTGCCGGGATGTGGAGGGGGTGGATGCCCCCATCGTTAAATCCAATGATTTTTACGGCGGCTATATGGCCACCCTTCATTTGCTGGAACGGGGATACAAAAATATTGTATATTTATCTCGCCAGCGCTATCGCACCAGCATTGATCGGTGCCAGGGATATATCAGCGCCCTGCAGCACAGAAACCAGCCCATTGAGCGGAAACGGATTATCATGCTGGAGGATGAAAGCATGGATATGTGCTGCCGCAGGCTGGAACAATTGATTCAATCCGATGTTTCGGTGGATGCTGTTTTTGGCTTTAACGATACGATTGCTCTGATGGCGATGGAACATTTAAAGCAGATGGGATTGCAGATATCAAAGGATATCGGCGTGATTGGCTATGATGATTTAGCTGACTGCTTGGAGGCGCAGCCGCCTCTCACCTCCGTGGCCTACCAGATGGCAGCGGTGGGGGAAATGGCAGCTCGTGTGCTTGGAAAAATGATTGATCAGGAAGAAAAGGACGGATTTGCCTATTATTTGATCGAACCAGAAATACAGGAAAGAGAAAGCTGCTTGGGAAAGGATGGTGGACAAGATGCTAAGCTGTGAGCAGGAACGGGTGATCATCAGAAAAGGCGATTTTGGATACCGGGAATATCGGATACCGGGGATACTGCCTGTAGACGGGGCTATTTTGTTTTGCTTTGAAGCCCGCAAGGAAAAAATGGGCGATTGGGGCGATATTGATGTGCAGGTGTGGCGGATGGAAGAAGGGGAAAAGCCGGAAAAAGTGCTGTGTATCGGTGAATCTCATCTTCCTAAAAATGGCACGATGCGCACCTATAATAATCCTGTGCTGATTCCCGATGGTGAAAACATCCATTTGATCTATCACAAGAATTATGCCAGGGCCTTTATCTGCACAAGCCAGGATCAGGGGCGTACATGGAAAGAATCCCGGGAGATCACCCAGGCCTATCGGGAAGCGCCCTATGAATGGAACGTATGCGCTACCGGCCCCGGCCATGGATTGCAGATGAAAAATGGACGATTGATCGCTCCCATCTGGCTGGCAAATGGAGAGAAGCGGGAGGATGGCACCATTCGCCATTGGCCTTCTGTGGCTGGGTGCATTTACAGCGATGATCATGGGCAAAACTGGCATGCGGGGCATATAGTAAAGGATATGCAGGACGGCAATGAAACAAGCGCAGCGGAGCTTCCAAATGGACAATTGCTTTTTAACTACCGCAACCGTGAAAATGCCCTTTGCAGATGGCTGGGAATATCGGAAAATGGGGAAGCGATGGAGCAATGCTGGCAGGCGGAAAATCTTCCCGATCCCATGTGCTTTGGGGGCATGGCTTCAGCGGCTAAAGGCGCGCTCTTTGCCAATTGCCACTCTCAGGAAAAGAGAATCAATATTGGCGTAAGGTATACCAAGGATGAAGGGCATACCTGGGAGGATATTTGGGTGGCTGATTCCATAGGCGGCTATGTGGATATCGGCTATCGGAATCAGAAAATCTATCTATTTTTTGAAAGAACGTCCTACGAGAATAATATCATTGAGGAATTGGTGCTGAAAATCAGCGAAAAGACCGATCTATAATCAAAGGAGGAAGAAAAATGAAGGAATTTAAGGGGATTCTGGCGGCGTTGCTTACGCCTTACGATGCATGCGGGAACGTGAACCACAAAGCACTGAAAACCCAGGTGCGCTGGCTGATCAATCAGGGAATCGATGGCTTTTATGTGTGCGGCAGCACTGGGGAGGCATTCCTCCTTTCCCAAGATGAAAGAAAGGCGATCCTGGAAACGGTAGCAGAGGAAAATAACGGCGAAAAGCTGCTGATTTCCCATGTGGGCCAGATTTCCACCGATCATGCCCTGGACCTTGGTAAGCATGCCAAATCTGTTGGGGTGGATGCGATTTCCTCCATTAGCCCCTTCTATTATAAATTTTCCACCGAGGAAATTAAGCAGTATTATTTTGACCTGATGAACGGAATGGAAATGCCTTTCTTCATCTATAATTTCCCCGCATTCTCCGGCTTTTCCCTTACGCCGGAATTATTGGATGAAATGTGTAAATGCCCTTGGGTGGCAGGGGTAAAGTTTACTGCCTCCGATTTCTTCCAGCTGGAGCGGATGAAAAAGAGCCATCCGGAATTGTCGGTATGGAATGGCTATGATGAAATGCTTCTCTCTGGCCTCAGCGCCGGTGCGGATGGCGGCATCGGCAGCACCTATAATGTGCTTTGCCCCGCTATTCATAAGATTTATGATTCCTATCTGGAGGGAGATTCTAAAAAGGCGCTTGATTATCAGCATGTGGCCAATGATATGATCGCTGCCATCTGCAAATTTGGCGTGTTCCCCTCCATTAAGGCGATTCTGGGCTTTGAAGGGATGGACTTTGGCTGCTGCCGCAAGCCCTTTGCCCCTCTGAGCGAAGAGGGAAAGGCGGAACTGAAAAAGAGCTATGTCGCCTATCAGAAAAATCTCGCTCAGTTATGATTACTTTTTCTTCGCCCCGCTTTTTGCGGGGCCCAGCCTGTCAAAAAACCCCTGGGATGCGTCGAAGGGCCGCTGCCCTTCGACTGTAATCCGCAGCCGGCGACATGTGCGGCGGCGAGGAGCGGAAGTATTCCGCTTCCTATATCAATTTACGGCCGCAAAAA
>SVGW01000074.1 GCA_015056125.1 Clostridiales bacterium
GATATAGGAAGCGGAATACTTCCGCTCCTCGCCGCCGCACATGTCGCCGGCTGCGGATTTCAGTCGAAGGGCAGCGGCCCTTCGACGCATCCCAAGGGTTTTTTGACAGTCTGACGCGAAAGGCAACTGCCCTTCGCGTTTTTTTAATTGCATGGAATATTTATTCTTCGTAAACTGTTAAAACCACTTTGCCCACGTTTTCTCCCCGCTCCAGGATGGCATGCGCTTCTTCAGCCTGATGCATAGGAAGCACTTTGTAAATAGAGGGTTTGATTGCGCCGCTTTCGATTTTGGGCCATACTTTTTCAACCAACTGAGCAAGCAATTCTGCCTTAAAAGCCGGGGTACGGTTTCGGAGCATGCTGCCCACCAGGTGCAGCCCCTTGGTGAGAAGGGGGCGAAGGAGCACATGGGTTTCCACCCCTGCCAGTGTGGAGATCACGATCCAGTAGCCGCCCTTGGCCATGTAGGGCAGGCTTTTTCCCAGGGTTTCTCCGGAAAGACAATCCATGGATACATTGACGGGCGTTCCCTTTTCTTCTTCTGCTTTCAAAATTTCTTCCACACATTGCACGCTGGAATTAATGATCAAATCGGCCCCCAGGGGCTTAATTTTTTCCGCAATTTCATCAGAAAGCACGGAAGTAATCACCCGCGCCCCAAAGGCCTTGGCCAAAGGAATGGCCACGGAAGCCAGACCGCTGGCCCCGGCGGGAATAAAGGCGGTTTGCCCGGCCTCCAGATGGCCCTCGATAAAGAGATTGAGATAAGAGGTGGCATAGGCCTCCGGCAGCGCTGCGGCCTCCACCATGGAAAGGCCCTTGGGGATGGGCATGAGCATATCATCTTTCACGGCCGCATATTCGGCATAGCCGCCGCCTCCAAGCAGCGCGCATACCTGATCGCCAATTTTCCATCCAGCTACATCCTTGCCTGTTTTCACGATCACCCCGGCGATCTCCAGCCCCATCCAGGGCGGGCACCCCGGGGGAGAGGGATACTTGCCCTGTCGCTGGAGCAGATCGGCGCGGTTCAAGGCGGCAGCATGGATCTTTACCAGCACTTCATCGCCGGCGATCATGGGATCTGCTACGTCCGACCATACAAGATTTTTATTTTCATCTACAAGCATTGCTTTCATGGCAATCTATCCTCTCGAAATTGATGGTGTCAGTCCTTATATACGATTTGACCATCCCCAACGGTGAGCAGGCAGCGATAGCCCGAAGGGGAATGAACACGGTGACCGCTTTGATCGGTGAGATCGAAGCTTTCCCGTGTGTAATCCAGCACGGCGATATCAGCGCATCCGCCCTCTCTTAATGCGCCCCATTCATTTTCTTTGCCCAGGGCCCTGGCTGGATTTGAGGTGACGGCACGGAAGATATCCTCTTCCTTCATGCCAAGATGACGGGCGATGCTCATGCAAAGGGTCAGCCCATAGCGCCCGCCCCGGGTGAAGGCACTGTGACCGGTCACGTCGCTGGAGATCAGATCGGGCACCACACCTCTTTCAATCGCTTCACGCAGAATTTGAAAATCTGTATGCACATGACCGGCAAAGCCGATATCAATGATCACGCCCCTTTTCTGGGCTGCTTTTATGCTTTCATAGCCATCCAACGCAGCATGATTTTCACCGCCGTGGAAAGCATGGGTCAGGATATCGCCCGCATCCAGAATATTCAGAATTTCTTTCATGGGCGCGGGGGAGTGGGCGCAGTGCACCAGCGTCCTCAAGCCTTTTTTTCGGGCGAATGCGCAGGCGAGCTTTAGGGGGGCCGTGGTTGAGACGCCGCTCAGGGGAGCATCGAAATATACCTTGATTCCAACCGCTCTATCGCCATAGGCGTTAAGCATTTTTTCGGTTTCAGTGAAATCGACCTGATTTTGTTTGAAACGAACAGGCACGAATACTGCGGTTTTTAACAGGAAGGAATCAAGATGCGCCTTGCTGCCATATATGCCGGCGGCATCGGCGGCGGCCGTAACGCCAAAGGGAAAGCAGGATGATTCGGCAGGAGTTCCCCAGCAACGGGGAGAAATGCCCCGCATGTGCACATGGGCGTCCACCAGACCGGGCAACACGGTTTTCCCTTTGGCATCAAAGATGAATGCGGCTGCGCCGGAAATAGCAGGCGCAATCTTAGCAATGATATTGCCTGCTATGAGCACATCTCCCCATAGAAAGCTGCTTCCGTTCCAAATTCGGCCGTTTTTGATCAGTATATTTCCCATGTGGATCCTCTCTCGTGGTGATTGGGACGATCAGATATGGCTGGGGCCCAGGGAACGGCCGCCGTCTACTACGATATTTTCGCCGGTGATGAAATCCGTAGGGGCCAGGAAAAGCACCGTTTCCGCAATATCCTTGGGCTTGCCGCCGTGGCCGGCTTCACCCAGGTAGGTCATATGCTCCCATGGCTTTTCATTGCGCTCAATGGCGCCGGGGGAGATGCAGTTGACGCAGATGTTGTATTTGCCCACCTCCATAGCCAATGATTTGGTCATGCCGATCATGCCGGCTTTGGCGGCGGCATAATCCACTCGGTTAAAGAGGCCGCAGATGGCAGCAATGGAGGATATATTGATGATCTTTCCGTACTTATTTTCCATCATGGAGGGAAGCACGGCCTGGATGCAGTGCATGGAGCCCTTCAAGTTGGTATCGATCACAAAATCCAGGGTGGATTGCTCGGCGTCCACAAAGCGGGAAAGCTTATTGAGCAGCATGGCGCTGCCGCCGGCATTATTTACCAGGTAATCGATTTTGCCAAAACGCCGGAGCGCTTCCTTGACATAGGCAAAAATTTGTTCTCTATCCCGCACATCGCAGATGGATTCCATGGCTTTCACGCCCAGAGCGCGCAGCTCCTGAGCAGTGGTGCGGGCATTTTCCTCGTTATAATCGCACACGATCACATTAGCGCCGTTTCTGGCAAAGGAAAGGGCGATTTCCTTTCCGATATTCTTTCCGGCCCCGGTGACCATGGCCGTGCGTCCTTCAAAATATTTCATCTTTTTTCCTCACTTGATATGCTCAATTTGCTCCATAATGCTTTTTACTGCTTTTAGATCCAATTGCCCCATGGTGCTGGATTCCTTATAATGATCCACACAGAAGGCAATGTGCCCGCCCAGAATGGGATTGATGATTCTGGAAAGGCTGCCAGCGTTTCCATTGGCATGATAGGCCACCGGTGTGCGCACTTCCTTTTTCAGGGCAATCATGGCCTGAATGCTTTCCAGCATTTCTTCTTCATTGGTAGCTGCCGTGACGATCTTGATGATATCCGGCTTTCTTTTTTCCAGGAACAGGGCCAATTCCACCACCTGATCCCGCTTCATGGGAATACCGGGATGGCAGGAAAGAAGCACCTCGGCCCCCATTGAATGCACCTGATCAATCAATTGGCATTGCTTTTCAATGATTGCCTCATCAGTGATCACTTCCTTGGGGTTGCCTTTGGTAAAGGAATAAAGATCCTCGCCGTAGAAAGCTGTTTTAGAGGGGGCGTGGAAGGTGTAGCCCTGCATGTCCACCCCGGCCGCGCCGGCCTTCACTGCCCTAAGCAGGCTTGCTGCCCGCTCTTCCTCCGGAATCTGGGCGGGCTGCCAATCGTAGGTGTTGTTATAATTGAGGGCCAGCACTGGCAGGCAGGAGGATGAAATGATTTCCTTCAGGCTCTTTTCATCGGAATTTTCCAAGCAGGACATATGCAGATCAATCATGGCCGCGCCATCATACAGACAATTTCTAATTTCTGCAATGGCACTGCGTACATTCTTTTCTCTGACCACACCGGCAATGACGGGGGCAGGAAGCTGGGAAAGAATTTTATTCATATGATCACCTCAGGAAACAGTATAATATGGAAGAAAAATAGAGTAAATATCAAATCTGCTATTGTTTATCAAATTTGATACAAAAGCTATTGCGCATTATTTGAAAATGATCTATAATACTTTAAAAATAAGCGGGGAATGCAAGAAAATGGAAACAGGAATTTTGGCAGATTTGGTCATAACTAAAGTCTATTCAGCCTTTACCCTCTATTCGCCCGCCGGCAAAAGATCGAGGAAAGCCGACCGCAGCCGCTGGGCGATTGTGATCAAATACGAAGGGAAAACGCTCTATACCTCCGGCGATATCAGCTTTCAATCGGATAAGCAGCATCTGGTGGTATTGCCAAAGGGGTGCACTTACGAATGGCAATGTACACAGGCCGGGCATTTTTACATTATCGAATTTGACAGCCTCAAAGCATATCCTGCGCCGCTTACTTTTTTCGTGAAAAACAGCGACAGAATACTAAAAATATTTAAGGAGCTGGAATACGTAAGAAACTTGAATCATCCCATGATGGAAATGGAAAGCATCCGTGCGGTATATTCCATTTTACTGCTGCTTGCGGATACAGAGGAATATTTCCCTTCGGATAAACAGAAGAAGATTGTCCCGGCCCTGGATTATATCTCTGAAAATTACAATAAGAAAATCACCAATGATGACTTGGCGGCGGTAACTGGGCTTTCCACCGTGTATTTCAGAAAGCTGTTTGCACAAATGATGCATATGTCGCCCATGACTTATGTGCATGAAATGCGCATCCAAAAAGCCAAGGATATGCTGAAAAGCGATTACGGCACTTTGGCGGACGTGGCCCGGGCTTTAGGATATTCAGGGATATATGATTTTTCCAGAGATTTCAAAAAGCACACCGGTATTTCCCCCTCTAAATATTGATCCAGTCATTGGCGGGGCCTGCATTTGCTGCAGGCCCCTTTTTGATTTTATGGCTTTTTTGATATACACAATAGATGGGTGGACAGGCCTAGAATGCTTTCCTCCTTTTCCAGCAGGCGCACGATTTTGAGGATATTTTCCCGTTTTTTCGGATCCTTCCACGCTTCTTCCAAATTGGGGATCAGCCAGCAGGGGCCGATTACGCCCCGTAGATCGGGATGGGGGAAGCCGGCCAAAGCAAGTTCCGCACGGAGGGTATCCGGATGATGGAAATAGGAGCGACCGATGCCGTGATAGGTGGAAGCCGGGTTTTTGATATGATGCCCGGTTGTTACTTCTGTGGCAAGCATCTCCTGAAATGCCCCTTCATCCAGCAGACTGTTCTTTTCATAGTGGGTGACGGCCCAAAGGGTGGTGGCATAGCAGGTGATGGCGGCTGTAAAGAGAAGGCCATTCGATTTCAGGAGACGAAGGCATTCTTTCAGGCATAAGAGCCTTTCTTCCCAGTCCACAATATGATACATAGGCCCCATGAGCAAAATGGCGTCGGCGGAAGCATCCGGGCGTGGGATGGCTCTGGCATCTGCTACCTGGGCGGAGGCTAAAGAAACGCCGCGCTCTTTTTCCAGTTCTCGTGCCATCAGAATGTGGGTTTCGGAAAGATCAAAGAGATGCACTTCATAGCCGTGAGCGGCCAGATCACAGGCGTATTCCCCGTATCCGCCGCCAATATCATAAATGACTGCCGGAGGCGGCGGCAAAAATTCATAAATTAATTCTTTGGAGCGGGCAAATTCGATGAGCCCAAGGCCCTTGTGCAGCCGTCCTTTTTCCACGCCGGCATTGTAACCGGCCAATACTTCGGGATCGATGGTTTTCATGTTTTTTCTCCTTTTTATTTTCATCATAGGTTTCCTTTGCTGTCGGGGGAGCTCTTGCTGTTCCGGGATCATGGGCTCACCTCCTTTTTTCTGGTAATCAAAAAACGGCCAAAGCCGCCTTGGGCATTTGACCGTTTCTACGCTGAAAAAATCAGACGAAAAGCAGCAAAACCCGCGGCGAAGCATAGGCCTGCCGCTGTTGCTGCTGCGCTAATACGAAATGCTTCCTGGCCACGGGGTTCACCTGCCTTTCAGAAATTTTGGATAGAATACCACAGGAAAAAGATAAAGTCAAGCGGTTATTTTTGGCCGTAAGTGGCGTTGGGGCCGTGCTTGCGCATGTAATGCTTATCCAGAATATATTGCTTCATCCTGGGGCGGGGAGCAGAAATGGGCAGGCATTCGGTATGATACGCCATCATGGCCACTTCTTCCAATACCACCGCATTGTGTACAGCCTCCATGGCATCCTTTCCCCAGGCAAAGGGACCGTGGGAGCAGACAAGAGCAGCGGGCACAGCCATGGGATCAATGCCGTTTTCTTCAAAATGAGAAGCAATCACCTTGCCGGTTTCCAGCTCATAGGCGCTTTCTACTTCATTCTTGGTGAGAACCCGAGCGCAGGGAATGGGGCCATAGAAATAATCGCCGTGGGTGGTGCCATAGGCGGGAATGGAACGGCCGGCCTGGGCCCAGATGGTGGCCCAGCGGGAATGGGTGTGCACGATGCCGCCAAGGGCAGGAAAGCGGCGATAAAGCTCGGCATGGGTATCGGTATCGGAGGAGGGATTGAGATCGCCTTCCACCTTGTTGCCATGTAGATCCATCACCACCAATTGATCGGGGGTAAGCTGATCATAGGCCACACCGGATGGCTTGATCACAAAAAGCCCCTTCTCCCGGTCAATTCCGGATACGTTGCCCCAGGTAAAGGTAACCAGCTGATAATGGGGGAGCAGCATATTGGCTTCATACACCTGCTGTTTCAATGCTTCCAGCATACGATCATCCTCCGTTTATTTGATCGGCTTTCAGCATAGCACTTTTTATGGAAAATGGCAAGACGCATTGACAGGAAAGCGGAAAAATGAGTATAATAAAACAAAATATTTTGGAAAAGAGGAAATGCAATGAAAGTATGTTTTATCGGCAATTGCGGCCACAGCAGCCAGGCATATAAAGTGTTAAACCAGAGAAATGGCGTGGTGTTTGCGGGCTTTGCTCCCGGAAGCGAGCATGAGAAGAGCGCTCCTGCCTATGCACAGGGATGGCCGCTTTATGATTCCTATCTGGAAATGCTGGAAAAGGAAAAGCCTGACCTGGCGGTGATATCGCCCGTATTTGGGCTGACGGCTCAGGTGATTTTGGATTGCGCTGCCCGGAAAATTGATATATTTTCCGAAAAGCCTGTGGCCACCACCTTGGAGGAGCTGAATCGAGTGGAAAAGGCCGTGAAGGAAAGCGGCATTCGCTTTTGCGCCATGCATTATCTGCGCTATCATCCGGCTTTTTATTTGGGAGCAGAATTGGTGAAGCAGGGGGCTATTGGCGATGTGAGGATGATCACCGCCCAGAAGAGCTATCGCTTTGGAACGCGCCCTGAATGGTATTGGGATAAGAAGCTTTATGGGGGCACCATTCCCTGGGTTGGTATTCATGCAATTGACTGGATTGCTCATTTTTCCGGGAAGAAATATTTATCCGTCACCGGCCAAAGCTTTGGCGGAAGCCCGGAAATGGCAGCTCTTTGCCAATTTGAAATGGAGGATGGGGTGATGGCTGCCATCAATCTGGATTACTATCGCCCTGCCAAGGCGCCCACTCATGGGGATGACCGGGTGCGCTGCGCCGGCACCAAGGGCGTATTGGAAGTAAGGGATGGCAAGGTGCTTTTGATGAATGAGGAAGGCAATCAGGTGCTGGAGCCGGAAAAATGCCCTGAATTGCTGGAGGAATTTTTAGATGGCAAGCAGCCCATTCCCGTGGAAGAAATTTTTCATTTAACCCGCGCCGCCATCGCCGCCAGGGAAGCAGCGGATACAGGAAAAAAGGTGAAAATTTAATGCTGCACGGCAAAATACGCATACAAAAAAGACCGGTTCCGATTGAAAACGGAGCCGGCCTTTTTGTAAATAGATTTACTGAAGCTTAAAATCGGTCCAGATATTCTGGAATTTGGTTTCGTGTTCTCCAACGTCAATAATAAATTCCGCGTCTTTCAGCAATTCTTCCGGCACGATGATGGTGGGGTCACTGAGATAGGATTCAGGCAGGAATTCATAAGCGCCGGGAACGGGGGTGCGGAATTGCTGGGCCTGGGCGACTTGCGCGGCGATCTCGGGTTGGAGCAGGAAATTGATGAAGAGATTGGCGTTTTCGGGGTGCTTGGCGCCTTCGGGGATGACCAGCGCATCAATGCCAAAGCCCACGCCCTCTTGAGGATAAACCACCTGAAGCTCAGGATTTTCCATCAGCGCATAGGCGGCATACTGGCCATAGGTGTAGGCCACAGAGCATTCGCCGGAAAGGATATCTGCATCGGGGGTATCGGAATTGAAGGAACGGATATTGGGGCGAAGCTTGGCAAGCTTTTCGGCGGCCTGCTGGAGAATGGCATCGTCCGTTACATTGAAGGATTGGCCCAGGGTTTTTAGGGTGATGCCGATGATATTGCGGGCGTCATCCATCACCACCACGCTGTCCTTCAATCGTTCGTCCCACAGGCTTTCATAGCCTGTAATTTCAAAATCCACATAATCGGGATTATAGATGATCAAAGGCGTGCCGGACATATAAGGAACAGAATATTCGTTATCGGGATCGAAATAGGGGGAGAGGAGAAGTGGATCCAGGGTATCGAAGCGATCCACGATGGATTTGTCGATCTTCTGCAGGAGGCCGGCCTTCCGGGCGATATTGATAGCATAGTCGCTGGCAATGATTACATCATAATCCCCGCCGCCGGAAAGCTGTAATTTGGCCAGCATGCTTTCATTGGAATCAAAGGAAGCATATACCACCCGGATCCCCGTGGCAGCTTCAAAATCGGCGATGGTTTGGTCGTCTACATACAGTTCCCAGGTAAACAAATTCAGCACTTTTTCTTCCTCTGCAAAAGCACCCGTGGGCAGCGCAAGCAGCAGGCACAGAAGCAACAGCAGCATTTTTTTCATAGGGCGTCGTCCTCCTTGTATTTTCTATTGCATACAATATATACCACCTTTTCTCTCCGGTCAAGCATGTGCAGGGAAAAAACATTGATTTTCTGTAAAAATTCTTCCGTGCGTTGACAAAAAGTGAAAAGAGGTCTACAATAGAATAGAATCGGGTTTGTTTATGGAGGTGGAGGAGCTATGCCCAGAGCAAAATATCAGGAGGACCAGCGCCGGGCGGCTTATCCGCCTGAACCGGAACAAAAAATGGTGTGCCGCACAGAGGATGATTGGGCAGCTTATCCTGATAGCGTGTATGAAAGCCAGTATCAGGAAGATGAGGCGGAAGCGGCGCCCTATGCGCCGATAATGCCTGGGAGAAACGGCGGCTGGGCCCATGGAGGCAGCCCAAGAAAGCCAAAGCATACAGCGCTGTGGGCTTTTATTGCCCTGATCTGCGTGGCGCTGCTTTCGCTGATGGGATATGCCATTGCATCCATGTATGAAGCGTATGTGCCTTTCAGGCAGAAAGTGAATATTGTAAATCAGGGCACCTTCGCCCAGGGGGTGTTGGTGGATAATATTCACATTGGCGGTATGAACCGCGCCCAGGCAGAGGCGGCCCTGGCCACCCAGGATGTAAGCGGGGTAAACCGACTGAATATTACTTTACAGGTGGACGGATATACTTGGGTGATTACGCCCAACGAATTGCCCTTTGAAAGAAATATTCAATCGGTGCTGGATACGGCTTATGCCATTGGCCGCCAGGGAACCGCAGAAACAGTGGCCTCCTCCATGACGCCCTTTGAATATCGCTATGCGCATTTATACCATACCGTCACCAATGCAGCCTACCTTTACACCCAGGTGACCTACGATCGTGTCCGGGTGCGGGAATTGGTGGGCATTATTGAAAATAATATCAATCGCCAGGCAGTGGACGCTCAGGTGGCTTCCTTTGATTTTTCTACTCGTACCTTCACCTTTACCCAGGATCAAGCCGGGGCGATCCTGGATGGAGAAAGCCTGTATCAGCAAATCATTGCCGCTTTGGATCGGCAGGATTATTCTGCTGTGATTTATGCCTCCTCCACTCCCGTGATGCCCAGCGTGACAAGGGTGGAATTGATGAATTCCTTTTCTCTTGTTTCTTCCTATACCACGGATACCACCAGCGACGCCAACCGAAACAACAATGTGGATTTGGCCTGCCGGGCCATTATGGGCACGGTGCTGATGCCGGGGGATACCTTTTCCTTTAACGGCGCCACGGGACAGAGAACCACGGAAAAGGGCTATTTGCCGGCGGCCGCCATTGCCGGGGGCACCACGGTGGATGAGGTGGGAGGCGGCGTATGCCAGGTATCCAGCACCTTGTTTAATGCGGCTGTCAAAGCGGATATGACCATTTTGCAGCGCTATCCCCATGCCTGGCCCAGCAATTATGTGGATAAAGGCAGAGACGCCACGGTAAACTGGCCCAATCTGGATTTCACCTTTCGCAATGATAAAACCACTCCTGTATTTATCGTGGCCTACTATCAGCAGCGCAAGTGCACGGTGGAAATTTACGGGGCGTCTTTGGGGCCTGGGGTATCCATTGATTTGAGCAGCCGGGTGATTGATACGGTGTATCCTCCGGAGGAACCCCTCTATGAGCAAAACCCGCAATTGCCCCCCGGCACAGTGCAGGAAAAGAAGAAAGCCCGCATTGGATATGAAGTGGACACTTTTAAAATTTATTACAGCAACGGGGTGGAAGTGAAGCGGGAGCTGCTTTGCACCTCTACCTACAAGATGATCCAGCAAGTGCTGGAATTTAACTAAAAGGAGAATATGGTATGCTGAAGGGAGATTTGCGCAAGCAGGCCATCCTGGATACGGCGGAACAGTTATTTTTTGAAAAGGGCTATGCCGGCACCACCATCCAGGATTTTCTGGATGCCTTAAATTGCAGCAAGGGCAGCTTTTATCATCATTTTGAATCCAAGCTTCAGGTGCTCACGGCTCTTTGCCGCCAGCGGGCGGAGCAGGGCTTTCGGGCATATTCTCAGCAGAATTATGATGACGCCCTGGCCCGATTGAATGGCCTGATTTACTATGCCATGCCCTTCCGCAGCGGCGAAGAAAATACCGTTGCGCTTCTTTTGCCTCTGGAGGGACTAATGGATGGCAGCGTGGTGCTCCAATCCATTGTGGATGCCCAGAAGGAGTTGTTTTTCCCGGAGCTTTGCCAGGTGCTGGAGCTTTTAAGGGCCGCGGGCACCTTTCATTATTCCCAGCCCATGGTGCCTGAACTTTTATGGGATGCGTATACAGCCGTGTACCGCAAAATGATGCAGGAAGCATCAGCCATTCAAAAGGGCGGCGCTACGGGCAATGTGGTGCAATTGATCGAGGCCGAAAGGTTTATTTGGGAACGGCTGCTGGATGCTCCCTTTGGCTCCATGGAATTGGTGCGGGGGGATGAAGCGCTGCTGACCATCAGCCATGCCGTTACAAGAATCAAAAGAATGGCAGCGCAGCAATAAATAAAAATCCGCCGGAAATTTTTCCAGCGGTTTTTTTTATGCACTATCCCCGGATTTTTCCGGGAGACGAGCCGGTGATCTGCTTGAACTGGCGGATGAAATGATAGATATTGGCATAGCCCATGGCTTCCGCTGTACGGGAAACGCTCTCTCCCTGGAGCAGCATGTTTTTGGCCTTTTCCACTCGCATCAGAATCAAATCCTTGCCGGGAGAAATGGAAAATAAGCGCCGATACAAAGGATAGAGCCGGGATACGCTCACGCCCAGCCGACGGGCCATTTGCTCATTGCTCCATTCCGCCTCCGGGTGCAAAAGCATATCAGCCCGAAGGGCACGTAATTGATCGGCCATTTGCCGGGGCACGGGATCGGACACATCGCCAGATAGCTCCCGGGCCAGTAAGACCCAAAGCTGGATAAAAAGAGCATCAGAGAGATTTTTGGAAAAAGCGCGCTTGGCGAAAAATTCCGCTTCCAGATGGGCGATAATATCGGTGATCTTGGAATTGCAAGCGGGCTGATAGAGGGTATCGGGGAAAAGGCCATAGGCGGAAATTTCTGCGGCCACATCGCCGGTTAAGTGAATCCAATCGTGCAAAAGGGGCTCTGCACTAAAAATAATATGGGGTTCATGGGGCGAGAAAATGATAAAGGCGCCGGGAGCGGTTTCGTGGCACTCCCCAAGAAAGGTGAGCTTCACTGCATTGTGAAAATGCAAAAGCACGTATTCCGAAGCACCTGAGGGCCGCTTTAATGAAAAATTTTTGGGCTCAGGCCAGCTATGGCGAATGCGCAGAATATTCATCTTTTCATTCCTCCCGCTTTAGGATATCCGAAGCGATAGGATATGTCAAGTATTTGATGGAATTTTCAATTGCAATTTCAAGAAAAAAACGTACAATAGATATAAATAGAACGCTGAAAACAGGAGATGCATGTGATATGACGATGATTCCCCGCGAAGAATATCCCCGTCCTCAGTTTTGCCGGTCTTCCTGGATGAATTTAAATGGCGAATGGCAATTTGAAATGGATCCCGGTGCTTCCGGCCGTGCCCGCGGAATGGTGGAAAAGGAGCTGGAGGGTAAGATCATTGTGCCCTTTTGCCCGGAAAGCGAGCTTTCCGGGGTGAATTATAAAGATTTTATGGAATCCGTGTGGTATCGCCGCACCTTCACTTTGCCCAAGGCAGCCCAGGATAAGCGGGTGCTTTTGCACTTTGGCGCAGTGGATTACAAATGCGAAGCCTGGGTGAATGGCAAATCCGTGGGCGTGCATGAAGGGGGCTATGTATCTTTCACCTTTGAAATTACCGAGGCGCTAAAGGAAGGGGAAAACACCCTGGTGGTGTGCGCGGATGATTTTCAGCGCTCCGGCCGCCAGCCCTTTGGCAAGCAATCCGATCGCTACCATTCTCATGGCTGCAGCTATACCCGCACCACCGGCATCTGGCAGACGGTATGGCTGGAATGGGTGAATCCCGTTTATATTAAATCCGTAAAAATGATCCCGGATGCGGAAAACGGATCGATCTATCTGGATGCGCTGGTGGACGGTTCTGCCGCCGGAATGACGCTGGAAGCCAAGGCGAGTTTTCAGGGAAGGGATCAGGGAGCAAACGCTGTGAAAGTGGATGGCAACCATGCCAAATTGACCCTGACGCCCAAGGAAAAGCTTCTCTGGGGACCGGGTGAACCCAATCTGTATGACTTAAAGCTGTTCCTTAAATCCGGCGATGAAATTGCAGATGAGGTGGACAGCTATTTTGGCCTTCGCACTATCTCTTTTGACGGAAAAAAGTGCCTGATCAACGGAAAGCCCGTGTTCCAGCGGCTGATTCTGGATCAGGGCTTCTATCCTGACGGCATTTATACCGCACCCACTGACGCGGCTCTGAAAAAGGATATCGAGCTTTCCATGGCCATGGGATTTAATGGGGCGCGGCTACATCAGAAGGTATTTGAGCAGCGGTTCCTCTATTGGGCCGACAAGCTGGGCTATATCTGCTGGGGCGAAATGGCGAACTGGGGCATTGATCCCGCCAAGCCCCACACCATGAATATTTTCCTTCGGGAATGGCTGGAAGTAATAGACCGGGATTTCAATGCACCCTCCATTGTGGGCTGGTGCCCCTACAATGAAGTGTGGGGCGAAAGCAACGATGGCCTGAGGCAGCTGACGCTGCAGATGACCTACCGGGCTACCAAAGCTGTGGATCATACCCGTCCCTGCATCGACGTAAGCGGCGGCTATCATGTGGAAACGGATATCTACGATACCCACGATTATGAGCAGAATCCCGAAGTATATACTGCGCGCTATCAGCCCGGTGAAAAGCTGTATGACCGTTTTGAGGGCAAGCAGCATTATGAAGGCAAAGCGCCCATGTTTATCAGCGAATACGGCGGTATCCGGTGGACGGACGATGCTTCCGGCTGGGGATATGGCGTAGCGCCGGTAAGCCGGGAGGAATTCCTTTCCCGCTACGAGGGGCTGACGAAAGCGCTGCTCAATAACCCTGAGCACATGGGCTTTTGCTATACTCAGCTCACTGATGTGGAGCAGGAGCAAAACGGCTTGTATACCTAC
>SVGW01000075.1 GCA_015056125.1 Clostridiales bacterium
AAGGGATGGAAAGCCATTTTTGCAGTAAATGTGATGGATCGAATGGAAGACTGCTTTAGCTGACTTCCATTCGCAGTTTGTCGAAAATACTTTTTCGACAAACTGAGGCCCTTGGGCCTTTTTTTATTTCAATCCCTTATACAGGGGAATCAGGCAGAGCAGCATCACAATGCCAAGCACCCCTACCAGCATACCAGGCAGCATCATTTCCCACACCATCACCAGGGCCATGCCCAGGCCCAGCACCAGGGCGCTTACCGCGGCATAGGCAATTTTGCCGGTCTTTTTCCAATCGATTTTTGCCGTGGGCTTGCCCGCCATGATCCAGCGGCTGAGGAACAGGGCGATTAACGCCAACGCGCCGACGGCGGTGACACATACCCCGGAGGTGAAGAGATTCCACTGGGGCAGCAGGCACATACACAGCCCGATGCCAAAGAGCAGCGTGCCCAGCACGCCCAGAAGCAGCGTAATAAAAGTAATTTTTTTCATAGAATCCATCGCCTTTCTGCTTTTATTTTACGGGTACTATCATAGCGCAGCATTGTTTATGAGATGATGCGGAAATGTTTGAGAATTATGAATTCGAATGAAAATTTTCTTTTGATCCGGGGATAGGGCTTCCGGTTGTCCCCCGGAAAAAAGGGTGATATAATAATGGGGCAGCCGGCCCAAAGGGCGGCGGCATGATGCTATCAACAATAAATTGATTTTGTTTGGAGGTTGAAAGAAAAAAGAAGAAATGGAAATGATGTGGCACAGCTATATTCGCTTCCGTTTTTTAGGAAAGAAAAAGCAAGAAATGGCTGAAGTCAGCCGTCAAAAGCAGGAATGGGATCAGGAATATCGCCGGTTTTGCTGCAGAGCGGATGTAGTGGAAAAAGCCTGCGCTCTATGGGCGCCGGAAAATCCCGGTGCTTTGGCGAGGCGCTATATGGCCCATGTGATCCAAATGCAAGGGGACGCCGCCTGGTGGAAGGAGCAGGGAGAATACCTGGATCAGCCCTGGTTTATCCGCCGCTATTGCCTGGAACACGGGCTGCTGCTGTGGAAGGAAGCGGCCTTCCCCCCGCTGCCTCTTCGGTTGATCCGGCCCGAAAAGGAATGCAGGCAATGGGTGCTGCTGAAAGCGGAAAGAAACCTGATGGCCCCTGATCAGGGGCGGGTGCTGCTGCAATGCAGCTATGATCAGGAATTGTATGGGCTGCTAAAGAAGCTGCATTTTCATGCCGGGGAGCAGGGCTATGAATTTCGGGTGGATGAATGCAGCGCGCCCCTGGAACACCGGGCAGCGGAATTGGGAGAACGGCTGCTGCTGGCAGGATATGGCGTGAGCGTGGAAGAAAGAGCGCTGGAAAAACGGATTCTGTCCGGGGATTATACCCCCGCCCATGGCTACTGGATCAAGGAAACGGACAGCCCGGAATGCCTGCGGCTTTTATATCCCTACGACCCCAGGCTGCATCGTTACCTTTGCATGCTGGGGGCAAGATGGGAAAAAAAGCAGATGCTTTTGCCCATCCATTGCATCGATCGTTTGCAGGATGCCATTCGCCTGTATGATTTTCGCTTGACCGGGGAAGCCAAGCGCCTGGTAGCGGCCTGGAATAGCGCCCGGGAGAGCGCCACGGTATATCGTCCCCGCCGCAGCAGGCAATGCCTTCCCGCGCAGGCGGTGGATCGCTTCCGGGAAATGCTGGGCAGAGCGCCCGGGGTGCTGCCTGATTTGGAGGACCGGGATGAATGAAGCGCTGCATCCTGCGCAATTGCAGGCCATCGAAAAGCTGAAAGGGCTGAAGGTGGGGGCGCTGTATATGGAGCGCCAGGAGGGCAAATTGCAAACGGTGGCGGAATTGATCCACTACCGCATGGAGCGAGGAAAAATCGATGGCGTGATCTGGCTGTGTACCCGCCGGCGCATGACCCTATTGGAGCAGGGTATTGCTCATTATCTGCCCATGTATCAGGAGCGCATCTGGCTTTACGGCATGGAAACCCTCTCCCATAATCTGCATGTATTTATGGAATTGATGGGGCTGATTGAAGAGGGACGATTTATGCTGGTGATGGATAATGGACTGTTGATTAAAAATATCCACGCCCTGCGCACCCAGCGGGTGATCGCTTTGAGCAGGAAATGCCCCTACCGCTTGCTGATCAGCGATGTGCCCTTTGCCCGGAATGCAGCAGATATGTTTGCTCCCTGGTATGCTCTGGATTGGCGAATCCTGGGCTATGCCTCCTATTGGACCTTCTGCCTGAATCATCTGGATGCAAAAAAGAAAAGCTGCCATACGGATTATTTGGCTCAATGCATTGAGCCCTACTGTGTTCAGATTTTCAGAGAAGATGTGCAGGCGGTTGGAGGCAGGCAGGAATATGTGTGGCGGTTTCGGCTGGCGCCGGAGATGATGGAGGAATATCGGGCGGTGATGAACCGGTTTATTTGGAAAGCGGCCCATTCCACCACCGGCGTTTATCGCCTGCTCCAGGCCTGCCAGCATGCTGCCGGCGGGAGAAAAATTTTGCAGGATTATCCGTTGATGACCGCGCCCTTTTATGCTGATGAAAGCAGGGATCCAAGGTTTTTAGCCCTGCTCCAGGTGCTGGAAAAGTTTCCTGGGGAAAGAATATTGATTCTGTGCCGCTACAGCTATGAATGTGCGCTGATTGAACGGCAGCTGAATGCGCGCTGCGGGCAGGGAAGCGCTATTCGCTATCCGAATGCCCCGTTCCAAGCGTCAGCCCGCTTTACGGTGATGAGCAGCTATTGTGACGAACGGGAATTTTTCCGGCTGCGGGCCGAGGTGATCATTTATTACAGCAGCGATTGGAACTGGCGCAAGCGCCAGGAAAAAGAAAAGCAATGCCAAAGCGCATTGGCCGGAGGGACGCTGACGGTGGTGAGCCTGGCAGCTGCCGATACCATTGACGATCGGATTCTTCGGTGTATCTGGAGCAAGGATAACGGCATTCAGCAGATGCGAAGGGCGCTGATGGAGCAAGCGTCACAAATGAGCAGAGGAAAAGAAGAGCATGCCAAAGATTTATAACGAAAAAAATGTATTGGACGCCGCATTGGAGCGGCTGCGTTACATTTTTTCAGAATTTGATCATGTGTATTTTTCCGTTTCTGGAGGCAAGGATTCCAGCGTGATGGTGCAGCTGGCGGAGCAGGTGGCTTCTCAAATGGGGCGCACCTATGATGTGCTCTATATCGATTTTGAGGCGCAGTATCAGCACACCATCCAGCATATTGAGGAATTAAAGCAGCTTCCCCACATCGGCCGCTTTTATCATGTGGCGCTGCCTATGGCCCTTCGCAACGCCGTATCCATGCTCCAGCCCAAGTGGGTGTGCTGGGATGAAACGGCGGAGGAATTTTGGGTGCGGCCCCTACCGGGCGGCGCCATTACTGCAAAAAACTGCCCCTGGCCCTGGTATCGTGCCGGGGAGGAATTTGAGGAATTTATCGTGGAATTTGCCCAGTGGTATCATGGTGAGCACGGCGGCCTGTGCGCTTGCGGAGTGGGCATCCGGGCGGATGAAAGCCTGAATCGGTTTCAAACCGTTGCTTTCCATGAACGGAAGGAAGAATATCAGAATAAACACTGGACCACAAAGCTTACTGAAGGCAGCTATAATTTTTATCCGATCTACGACTGGCGTACGGAGGATATCTGGGGCGCGGTGAGCCACTTGCATTTAAAGAGCAATGAAATATATGAGCTGATGTATAAAAACGGGCTGCCCCTTTCCCAGCAGCGCCTGTGCCAGCCCTATGGGGACGACCAGCGAAACGGCCTGGATCAGTTCAAGGCCCTGGAGCCGGAAACCTGGGAAAAGGTGCTGAATCGGGTAAACGGGGTAAACTTTGGCAATATTTACTGCCGCACCACTGCCCTTGGCAATATCAAATCCTTTAAGCCCGATCATATGGATTGGGAGCAGTATACGGTATTTTTGCTGGAGAGCATCGGATTATACAACCGGGAACTGATGCTTCATTATCATGAGAAAATTCGCAAGTTTATCCGCTGGTTTGAAAAAACGGAAGGGATCACAGTGAAAGATATTCCCGGGGAAGCGGATAAGAAACTGGAGCAGCAGCGCAAGGCCATCAGCTGGCGCAGAATTGCCCGGGCCCTGGAAAAGAATGATTTTTATATGAAGCGCCTCTCCTTTTCCCAAACCAAATCGGATGCAGCCAAGCTGGAAAAATTCATGAAAACCTGGAGTAATTTTTTAACCAAGGATACGGAAACCAAGGATAAAGATTTGTATCGGTTGATTGAAAGGCGGGAAATAGATGGAGATTCTGAAACTGGAAAGGAATAACCCGGATTTTTATCGGCTGCTGGGGCCGGTGTTTGGCTCCAGGGAAATTGAAAAAAAGAGCCACGATCGGTTTTATGATGATCCTGGCAAGGTATGGTATCTGGTGCCCGGGCAAGCGGCGGCTTCCGTGCTGGAGAATACTGTGAAAAATTTCTGGGCGGATTCTGCAGAGGCGGGGGATGCGCTTTTGCAGGGGCTGATCCAGGAATATGATTCCCTCCATGGCATTGTGCCCCTTTGCTACAGCGATCTTTTTGAGGCCCGGGGCTTTGCCACCCGTAAATACCGGGTGCATTTCATGGAGGTTGATCTATGAAAAAAATTGAATTTCCCGTATTGAATGTGCGATTGGTTCCGACAGAAAAAATCGTGGCCAATGATTATAATCCCAATCGGATGGCTTCCCCGGAGATGCAGCTGCTGAAGGTGTCCATTGAAGAGGATGGCTACACCCAGCCCATCGTCACTTTTTACGATTCGGAAAGGGACGTATATGAGGTGGTGGACGGCTTCCACCGGTATCTGTGCAATGAGCTGTATTTCCATTTGCCAGAGCTTCCTGTGACGGTGATCAATAAGCCCATGGATCAGCGCATTGCCAGCACCATCCGCCATAACCGGGCCCGGGGCACCCATCAGATTGTGGATATGTCCCATATCGTGCTGAAGCTGCTGGAAAAAGGATGGGATGATGCAAGAATTTGCAAATATTTGGGGATGGAATTGGATGAAGTGATCAGGCTGAAGCAGATCAGCGGCCTGAAAGAAGCTTTTGCGAATCATGTATTCTCCAAATCCTGGGATGAATTTGAAAGAAGGCTGCAGGAAGAGGAAAATTTCCCCATGGGAACGCCTTGAAAAAAAAGAGATATGCATTATAATGAACAGGTGATTTTTTAGATAAAAGGAGAAGGCATGGAAAAGCATTATCAGGGGCTCCTGCTGGATGAAGAGCGGGCGCTGTATGGATTGAAGGGTGCGGTGGTGGAAAAGTGCCGGTTTGAAGGGCCGGCAGACGGAGAATCCGCCTTAAAGGAATGCCGGAATATCCGAGTGGAGGATTGCGATTTTTTGCTGCGCTATCCTTTCTGGCATGTGACAGACGGGGAAATCCGCCGTTGCTTTCTGGGAGATACCTGCCGGGCGGCTCTTTGGTATGATGAAAATATTGTGCTGGATGATTGCCGGATGATGGGGATTAAGGCCCTGAGGGAGTGCAAAAATGTGCATATCCGGGGCGGAGAAGCCCAGTCCAGCGAATTTGGGTGGCTGTGCCGTCAGGTGCGGGCAGAGGATTTTTCCCTGCGCTCGGAATACCCCTTCTTTTCCAGCACCGATCTTGATTTTTATCATTTTTATCTCACCGGCAAGTATTCTTTCCAGTATGTGAAAAATGCGGTGATCCGCAATTCTGTGCTCAATACCAAGGACGCTTTCTGGCATGCGGAAAACGTGACGGTGGTGGACAGCGTGGTGAAGGGAGAATACCTGGCTTGGTATTCCAAGAATCTGCGCCTGGTTCGCTGCACCATTATCGGTACCCAGCCCCTGTGCTACTGCGAAGGCCTGAAATTGGAGGACTGCACCATGATCAATACCGACCTGGCCTTTGAAAACAGCCAGGTGGAGGCCACGGTGCGGGGCCATATTCTCAGCGTGAAAAACCCGGTATCGGGCTTTATCCGCGCCGACAGGATTGGCGAAATCATTCTGGATGAAAATCTGCGCCCGGGAGCGGATTGCCGGATCACTACGGCGGAGTGAAGCGCCAGGCATGGGCCTGCGCGGCCCCCGTACCCCTGCGCCAGAGGATATCGTCCTCTGGACTCCGGTATACGACGAAACAAACTTATATGGCCTTGGCTTTTCCGCAAGAAGCTTGAGGAAACGGAAACGCAATTTCACGGGCACAATGAAAACGAGAAAATGCCGGGAGAGAAAGCAAGCTTTCTCCAACCGGCATTTTCTCGTTTTCCCGGATGCCTAGCATCCGGCTAGCGGCAGAATGCCGCCGTGCCCGTGGGCGATCACCGTTCTTTGCGCTTCACCGGCACATTGCTTGCAGATAAAGTCAAGCAATATCCGGAGGAAGGGTCAAGGGGCAATGCCCCTTGCGGGGTCGAGGGGCGGAGCCCCATCGTCCCTTACACCCGGTCCTGGCCGTTCCAGGAAAGGGGCAGGGGCAGCCAGGAAGCCAGCAGCGCGGGCAGCTGGGCCATGCAGCCAGGGTTCAGGGGGCCAAACATCATTTGGGTCGCCGTGCGGTGGGGGAGCGTAATCTCCGGCTGTTCGTCCGTGCGCTTCGCGGTGGCCTTTTGGTTCTTTACGGCTATTTCCAGAGTGCCAAAGCCTTCAATACCCAGGCGCACCGCACCCTCCATCAGAGGGCGCACCTGCAAATTCAGGTTCATCAGTGCTTCCACTACCTTCTCCCAATGAATCACCCAAAACATGCTGGGCGCTTCCAGGCTCCATTTTTCGCAGCGGTTAAAGGCATCATGCACAGCCTGGGCCTCATAGGGCGCCAAGTGGAAGGTAAGGGCATTTTCTCCCGTTTCCTGGAGCCATGCCGACAGCATATCCACCGTGGATACGCCTTCCGCCACGCCCTGCTCCGCCACTTCCCGCTTGTTGACAGAAGCTGCCAGATACCCCACCGGCTCTCCCTTTTCATCCATGGCCAGATAGGGCTGATGCTCCCAGGCACGGGTGCTCATATAAAAATCAGTATGGGTCTTTCGCAGGGTGTGGATGCCCTTTTTCTGCTGGCAGGAGCGGGCAAAGGCAATGCCTTCTGTATCCTCCCGATCAATCAAGCGAAAAGAAAACGCCTGCTTGGGGGGATTTTCTTCTGCATTACGCTTGGTGAGGGTAAAATCATAGCGAGTACCTGCATGGTCAAAGCCAAAGCGGTTATATCGGGAGCGCAATCCACCCAGCCGCGCACAGTCAATACCCAGGCGATCCACTTCTTTTAGAGCTTCTTCCATCAGCATTTTCATATAGCCCTTGCCCCGGGCCTGCGGCAGGGTGGCCACATTACCCACGGTGGCAAAGAGCAGTTCCTGATCCCCGATTTTTACAGGCAGGGGATACACTCCCAGCAGCGCCATGATCTTTCCATCTTCCCGCACGCCAAAATGCTTTTTCATATAATCGTGCTCTCTCGTCCACATAATGGGCAGCTTTTTTTCAAAATCCGCGCCGGGATCCACTGTATCAAAAGATGCATTGAGCACCTGGAGCACTTCTTCATAATCGTTTTGATTCAGCCGTTCCACCGTATACATATTTTCTCCTCCGTTATCTGCATTTGCTTCTTTTCTTGGTATAATCATACCAAAATTTCGCAGAACTGTCAAGCAGCGAAAATTTGTTCCATGCATTCCCATTAAAAAAAACCCCCTTCCGCATGGAAGCAGGGCTTTACAGGCTCAGTGTGAAAGATATGGAGGCGTTGCGGCCTTATGATGATGCCTATGCAGCTTTTCCAGCCACTTTATCACCTTTTCCCGGGGCAGCAGCCAATTCACCAGCAAGGCAAGGGCAACACCCACGCCAGTATCAATCATGCGCTCCACAGAATAGCTGATGTAGGTTGCCACAGGCGTATTAAACAGAATAATACAAAGCACCACGCCGCCAGGCTGCACAGCCCCTGGCCAATGAAACAGCTGGCTGCTCACAATCAGCACCACGACCCCTGCAAACAGGAACAGCAAAAGGGGCCATTCCTTGCTTCCATCAGGATAAAAGATGATATAAATCCTAAACAAAATCATCCCCAGCAGCCCACCAATCACGGTGCCGAAAAAACGGTTGCCGCCATTGAGCCGGGAATTGGGCATATCGCTGCCCAGGCCAAAGATCGCGCCAATGCAGGCAAAGGTGGGATTGCGCCCTACCAGAAAATAGAGAATAGCACAAAGGGTGGCTGCCAGCGCCGTTTTAATATTCCGCTGCCCCACATGCAGATGCAGATGCAGATGCAAATGATGACCGTGCAAATCCATGAAAACCCCTCTTTTTCATGTCTTTTTTTACATTCTTCGCAGAACGCACAAAGCTTATTATAGCACGGATTTATCTGGAATCAAGCCCTGCCGCTATTTTTTCCGGCGCTGCTCCTCACCTTTTAATATCATAATTCATATTCATCAAATTCCGGATGGATTCCACGTCATCGGTGATATTCGCATCGCCATGGATGGTGTGCTTAATCACGCTGGAGGCCACTGCAAAGTTAAGCATATCCATGGGGCGGTAGCCGTTCATCATGGCGTAAATCAGGCCGCTGGCAAAGGCGTCGCCGCCGCCTACGCGATCGAGGATATTGAAGGTGAACAGCTTGCTTTCAAAGGTGTGGCCCTGATACCACATGAAGGCTTTCAGGCTGTTTTCGCTGCCGCTGTGGGCATAGCGCACGTGGCGGGCGATGCATTTGAGGTTGGGGTAGCGCTCCACAAAGCGCTGAAACACTTCATCCTGCTGCTCATAGCTGGGCTGCAGGGGTACGCCGTCCTTCCAATCGCCCTTGGTGCGGTCGTTTTCATCCTTCCACAGGTGATAAGGCTCAATGCCAAACAGTACCGTGATATAGGGCAAGCACTCCGTGCAGAAATCCCGCGCAGCTTCCCATGTCCACAGGCGGCTGCGGAAGTTTCCATCGAAGCTGATGGTGAGGTTCTTGGCATGCGCGGTTTTGAGCAGATCCATAATCAGCTTGGGGCAGTTGCCGCCCACGGCAGGGGTGATGCCGCTCAGATGCAGCCAGTCAAAGCCTTCCAGCAATGCATCCAGATCCACCCTGGAAAAATCATATTCGGTAATGGCGCTGTGCTTGCGGTCGTAGGTGACCTTGCTGGCACGGATGCCATAGCCGGTTTCCAGATAGTAAGTGCCCAGGCGATGAGTGGGCGTTTCCTCGGGGGTGGAAAGAATCACGGGCGTGCAGTGCACGTCATTGGAGCGCAGCCAGCGCACAGCGCTTTTGCCCAGGCTGTTATTGGGCACCACGCTGAAAAAGGTGCTGTCGATACCTAGATTGGCCAGCGCCAGAGCGATGTTGGCTTCACTGCCGCCATAGCTGGCGTCAAAATTATTGGCCATTCGGATTTTTTCGTAATTGGGCGGAGTGAGGCGCATCATGATTTCCCCTACCGTGATAAATTTCTGTGGGCTTATCTGGTTGCGGAGCAAAGGATTGTTGTGTTCCATGAAAGGGCCTCCTTTTTCGGCGGTCTGGCGGTTCGCACAATTGTTTTTCCCTGTCGCATATAAATTGTAATTTAATCGGATAGCACCATTATAGCACAAAGATCCGCAGGAAACAATCGGATATACAATAAAGCAGCGGTTTCGATTCCTCCTCTTTTCCATCATAAAAACAGGGACACCCTAAAGGGCATCCCTGCCAGGCGGGATTCTCCCGCAGCCTCAATCGGCGCCCTGGCCCCTGCCGGGGCCATTGCTTGTTTCGGCTGACTCCCTCGATGCGCTATCGCCTCCGGCAATTGCCCCACTGGGGCACCGCTTCTCTCGTTCCCCCACGGCCTTACAGGCCGCGGTTTCGATTCCTCCGCTTTTCCATCAGAAAAACAGGGACACCCTAAAGGGCATCCCTGTTTTTCTGGTCGAAGTGGCGGGATTCGAACCCGCGGCCTTTTGGTCCCGAACCAAACGCGCTACCAAACTGCGCTACACCTCGAAAAAAATGGAGCCAATGAGGGGACTCGAACCCCTGACCTGCTGATTACGAATCAGCTGCTCTACCAACTGAGCCACATTGGCATCCTTGCTGCCGGCAAACCCGCGGCCTTTTGGTCCCGAACCAAACGCGCTACCAAACTGCGCCCTTGCCAGCCCAAATATTATATCAAAGCATAGAAGGAAAGTCAATTGCTTTTTCCCGAGGAAAAATGAAATAATTTTGTAAAAAAGGCTTGTTCTGCCGCGCAGGCAGCAGACAAGCCTTTTTGTATCTTTCCAGATGGTCATTCCTTCTTTTTCAAGAATTCCGCCACGAAATCATCATCCGTAAGCTCCGGATAATCCCTTTGCACCCGGTCGATCTCCTCCGCCTGGCCGGGGGAAAGGGTTTCTTCCGGATTCAGGCACCAGGTGCCCGCCATTAAACCCTGATTACAAAGCACATAATGGAGCCCTGGGATGCACCCGGCGAACCGGTTTTCCACATCAAATACCGCGCCGTTGGCTTCCGTGAGATGCTCTGCCAGGGTGAGAAGAGGCGCGGGGATCTCTCCCTTTTCCCGGCACGCCATGCATAGGTCAAATATCTCCACGGCCTTCTTCGTCCAAACGGACCACTGGCCCAGCAAGCCGCCCACGAAATATCTTTTCTTTCCCCCATGCTCAAAGGGGGTGAGCAGATCCAGAATAATATGATCGTCATTGCCGGTGTAAAGGGCCACTTCATCCCCCCGCCGAGAGGCCATCACGCCCTTTACCAGATCCTGGGTGCGATACCGTTCAAAGCAGGCGCACTTGATGGCCGCCACGTTGGGGATATCGGAAAGCTTCCGCCAATAATCTTTGCTCAGCTTCCGGCCGCCCACGGCCTCCTGGAGATAAAAGCCCACCACCGGCATCACCTGGGCCACCTTGCGGGTGCGGTCCAGCAGCTGTTCCTCCGTCCAATCCTTCAATCCCCCCGGGCTCAGCAGCACCGCATCATACCCCAGGGCCTTGGCTTCTTCCGCCTCCCGGCATGCCTGCTCCGTGCCGCCGCATACCCCGGAAATGCGCACCACGGCCTTGCCCGTTTCCCTTTCAAATGCATCGATTTCTTCCTTGACGGCTTTCAGCACGGGAAGAAAGAGATTGTGCCTGGGATCTCGGATTTCAAACTGGGTGCTGTGCACGGCGGCGGCGATGCCGCCTGAGCCTGCGGCCAGATAATAGCGCACCATCAGCCGCTGCTTTTCTTCATCCAATTTTCTTTCAGCCGTCAGCGCCAGGGGAATAGCGGGGATCACCGTGCCCCGGCGGAGGATTTCCATGGCCCTTTCATGCCTGCTCATCAATACTTTCCGTTCCTTTCTTCAAAATGGGTGGGCTTGCCCAAGCTCCGCCCACCGGACAGCAGCCACTGCGCCTGCCAGACAATCATGGTATCCAGAGATACGGAGGGATACCCCAGGAGGGAATACATTTTCCCTGCATTATTGAGATAGGCCGTGGGGGCTTCCTCGCCGATAAATTCCACTTCTTTTCCAAGAAGTTGGGCCAGCTGCAGGGCGGTCTTGCGAACCCCAGCCGTTTCAGGCCCTGTCACATTCATCACAGGCGCATCCGTTTTTGCCTGCAAAAGCAGACGGATGGCCGCTTCGTTGGCATCCTTTTGCCAGATGCAATTGAAGCTGGGCATGGCAGAAAGATCCACTGCCCAGCCGGAGAGGATGGTCTGGGCGATATCATGCAATACGCCGTAGCGAAGATCAATGGCATAGTTCAAGCGCATAATGGCCACCCGGGCGCCCAGGGCCTTGGCAGCATATTCAAAGGTGCGCTCCCGGGCCAGGCAGGACATGGCATATTCCCCTACTGGCGCGGGGGCTACATCCTCCGTTGCCCCTCCGGAGCAGGTGGGCATCTTGGGGTAGATATTGCCGCTGGAAAAAACCACAATGCGGCTCTTTTGATACCGCTTGGCGGCCAGGCAGGGCAGCCAGGCATTAGCCCCCCAGGTCTGGTATTCATTGCCATCGGTGCCAAATTTCTTGCCGGCCATGAAAATGATATTTTCGCAGTCCGGCAGCTTTTCCAAAGCGCACTCTGCCATCAAGTCCGCTGCGATCACTTCCACGCCCTCTTTTTTCAGCCGTGCGGCAGCATCCGGATCGGAAAAGCGGGAAACGGCATAAACCTTTTTATCCACCCCCGCCATCTGCGCGGCGCGCTTGGCCAGCACGCAGATATCCGGGCCCATCTTGCCCCCGGCGCCCAGCACCATGATATCCCCTTCGATCCGGGCGATATCGGCAATCAGCCCCTGGGAAGGCTGGGTAAGCATTTGATTCAGGGTATCTTCAGTCCATTGGATGGGTTGCATGGCGTTTTCCTCCTTCTGTATCATGGCAAAGAGCGGCAAGCATCAATTGCACGGTATGCTCCTTTCGCTCCCGGATGCCGGATGGGTGGGTCAGGTCGGTATCAAACAGACGGGACAGGGTATACTGATTGGAAAAATTGGCAAAGCACACCGTGATGAGGGACAGGGCGGTCTGCCGGGAATCCAGGCTTTTTCTGAATACGCCTGTCGCCTTTCCCTCCTCCAGCTCCCTCTCGATGGCAGCCAAGGTATCCCGCCGGATCCGGCTGCTCTCCATGGCCTTCAGATAGCGGCCCTGATTCAGGTTTTCCCACATCAGGATGCTGACGAAGGTGGGGTTTTGCTGCAGAAAATCAAAGTAAACGCTGATGATTTCCCGGATCAGGGCTTTTCCCGAAAGCTTTCTGCCCATCAGCTGCCGCTCCGCTTCCTCCATCCGGGCATACACCCAGAACAGCACCTGCTGATACAGCCCTTCCTTATCCCCAAAATAGGCATAGATCATCCGCTTATTGATCTGGGCCCGGGCCGCGATCTCATCCACCCGGGCGCCCCAGAAGCCTTTTTGCGCAAATTCCTCTTCTGCGGCTTCCAAAATGCTTTGCCTGCTTTTTTCCGGATCTCTCTCCCGCATAAGCCATCCCTTGCTTTTCATTTAAGTAACTGTTTAGTTACTTCTATGCTGATATTATACTCCTCTTTGCATAGCCTGTCAACCGCCGCAGAAAAATACCTTTTTCCCCGCGCAAAAGAGGCCATCCCCCGCCGAATTCTTCAAAAAGAAAAGCGCACTCCCAGCGAGAAGGATGAAAAGGAAGGAGTTCTCCTTCACTTTGCACCAAAGAAATACCGAAACACCAAGCCCGTCCAGGCTTGCTGTTTCTTGTTCTGTGTGATAGAATGAAAGCACAAACTTGAATTTGTGGAGGTAAATAATGAGCGAAGTTTATTTTTCAAATAATAACTTACTAATTAGAAGCATGGAAGTCGATGATGCTAAAATAATATACGATACATATTTATCATATGGGTGGC
>SVGW01000076.1 GCA_015056125.1 Clostridiales bacterium
GCCAAAGGAGGGGGCAAAGGCGCAAATTTCCCTGAGCACCCGGGCATGGGTTTCTTTTTCCCGCACCACGCCGTTTTTGCCCACCTGGCCGCGCCCGGCTTCAAACTGGGGCTTGATCAAGGTGAGAAACCGGCCGTTATCCCCCATAATGGCCGCCGCCACGGGCAGAATCAGTTTAATGGAAATAAAGGATACGTCCATGACGGTAAGGGTGGGATGGCGGTCAAAATTTTCCAGAGTCAAAGTACGGGCGTTGGTGCGCTCCATCACAGTGACCCTTTCATCGTTTCGCAGCTTCCAATCCAATTGGCCGTAGCCCACGTCGATGGCATACACATGGGCAGCCCCATGGCGAAGGAGCACATCCGTAAAGCCGCCGGTAGCAGCGCCGATATCCATGGCCACAAGGCCTTTTACATCCGCCTGGAAAGCCGTAATAGCCTTTTCCAGTTTATGCCCACCCCGGCTGGCAAAGCTATTCTGCACCCCGCGCAGATTGATGGGGGCGTCCTCCGCATATTGCTCCGAGGCCTTGAGCACCTTCTTTTCTCCTACATATACTTGCCCCGCCATAATCAGCGCCTGGGCCTTTTCACGGCTGTCCGCCATGCCCCGGGTGGTGAGCCATACGTCAATCCGCTGCTTCATGTGTAAACCGCCTTTTTATTTCTTTCGGCTCATATTATAGCACTCCCTTTTCATTTTCACAAGAGAAAGCCGCCTTGGCTTCTTCTACAAGTAGATCGGGCTTTTCTTGAAAATTTCTTCATTTGGATTATAATATAAGCATCGAACGATACAGGAGGAGAAAAGCATGAAAATCGGCGTATTGATGCGATTAACCGACGTGAAGGAACGCATTCCCCTGGCGGCCCAAATGGGCATTCATTCCTGTCAGCTCACCTGCTGGGACGAGAGCCTCTACACGGATGAAAATGCAGCGGAAATTTTATCCCTGCTCAAAGAATATGATATGGAGATCAGCACCTTTTGGGCGGGCTGGAGCGGCCCCAAGGCGTGGAATTTCATCGAAGGCCCCCTTACCCTGGGCCTGGTGCCCTCCGCCTTCCGCTATCGCCGGCTGCAGGAATTAAAGGCCGGAGCGGATTTTGCCAAGAAGCTGGGCGTTCGCCAGGTGGCCACCCATGTGGGCTTTATGCCTGAAAATCCCCACGATCCTCAGTATGCCGGCACCATCGACGCCCTGCGGGAGCTGGCGGAGCATATGAAAAAGAATGATCAGTATTTCCTTTTTGAAACCGGCCAGGAAACACCCCCCACCCTGCTGCGCTCCATTACCGATATCGGCACCGGCAACCTGGGCATCAATATGGATACGGGAAATCTGATCCTCTATGGCAAGGCCAATCCCTTGGATGCGTTGGACGTGTTCGGCCAGTACGTAATGGATTTGCACATCAAAGATGGCCTCTACCCCACCGACGGCTGGAAGCTGGGCAATGAAGTGGCCGTGGGTGAAGGCAAGGCCGATTTTCCCCGGATCATCGCCCGGCTCAAGGAATTGGGCTATGACGGCGCCCTGACCATCGAACGGGAAATTTCCGGCGATCAGCAGATTCAGGATATTCTCCGGGCCAAGGAACTTTTGGAAAAATACATCTGAGCTTTGAAGGGGCGTTGCCCCCTTCACCCCCACCAGGGACAGTCGTCCCTGGACCCATCCTCCGGATGCTGCACTCCTCATTTGCAAGCAATATGCCGGTGTAACATAAGGAACGGTTATCGCCCACGGACAGGTTGGCCATGGCCGCCAGCCGGATGCTTTGCATCCGGGAAAACGAAAAAAATGCCGGTTGGAGAAAGCTTGCTTTCTCCAACCGGCATTTTTCTCGTTTTCTTTGTGCCCGTGAAATTGCTTTTCCGTTTCCTCCAGTTTCTTGCGGAAAAACCGAAGCTTTTTAAGTCTGCTCTGTCGCATACCGGAGTCCAGAGGGCGATGTCCTCTGGCGCGGGGGTACGGGGGCCGCGCAGGCCCCTGCTCAGGTCACACATTCATCTGATCCACGTATTCGCTGCTTCTGGCCGTAAGCTCCACCCAGGCCGGGCGAAAGCCGCTTCTCAAGGCATTGCGCACGGATTTTAGATTGGACCAGGCGGCACAATAAAAAGGCACCTTTCCAAGCTTCAATACCTCCAGGGCCAGCTTGGCGGTAATCGCCGAAGCGATCCCCTGCCGCCGGTACTCAGGCAGCACATCAATGCCGATCTGATACATGCTTTCGCAATCCCGGGAGCATCCGGCCAGACCGATGAGCTTTTCCCCGTCAAAAGCGCCCACGCCCAACACATCCAAATGCTTCCGTTTTTCGCACAGGGCATTGCTCCATTCGGAGGTATAATATGCGGAAAAATCCTTCTGATGCAGCATCCGCATCTCATAGGGGCAGGGCAGCTCTTTAAGCTGATTCAAATCCGGCAGAAAATATTCCGCCATAAAGCACACCTTACAGCCAAATGCAGCCAATCTTTCATTAAGGGCGATCACATGGGGGGATTCAAAGCAGTGCTCCACCGGGTATTTTCCAATATACCATGCCACGGTTTCCCGCATTCTTTCGCTGCACTGGGCCACGATATTGTTGCCGTAGGACACCAAATCGCATTCCAGGGGCAAGGGCACATATACCCTTGCCTTTTCATTTTCCCGGGATAATACCACCTTGTTTTCAAAGGAGAGAAAATCCTCCGGGCTGCAATTGCAATCCAAAGCTGATTGCTCCAGGGCAATGCGCAGAATATCCTGATTCGTCATGCCTCTTCTACGCCCCTTGCGATTCCTTCTGCATTCAGCCCCAGCCGGGAAAGCAGCACCCGCCGGCTGCCATGAGGCACAAAGCCCTCCTTGATACCCAGCATTTTTTTAGGAGCGGGGAGCTGATGGGCAGCGCAGTATTCCGCCACCGCAGAGCCAAAGCCGCCGGAAAGGCTGTGCTCTTCCACGGTGAAAATGGGAATATTTTTTTCAGCCAGCTCCTGCAAAAGCGCTTCATCCAGGGGCGCCACGGAAGAAGCATTCACCACCATGGCCTGAACGCCCTTTTCCGCCAGCAGCTTGGCCGCCTTCATGCATTCCCCGTTCATATTGGATACCGCCAATAGCGCCGCATCCTTTCCCGATTTCAGTATTTCCCACTTTCCGGGCGCAAAGCCTTGACAGGGAGGCAAATTTTCTTCTGCACTGCGGGGATAGCGAATAGCCACAGGCCCTTCCTGCTGCAAATACCAATCCATCATGGCTTTTAGTTCTTTCTCATCCCGGGGAGAGAGCACGGTGAGATTCGGTATCGTGCGCAGCATGGAAAGGCCAAATACCCCGTGATGGGTGGGGCCGTCCTCGGCTCCCAGCCCCGCTCGATCCATCAAAAAGCACACCGGCAGCCGCTGCAGGCACACATCCTCGATGATCTGATCATAGCTGCGCTGGAGAAAGGTTTCATAAATGGCCACAAAGGGGCGCATACCCCCCGCCGCCATGCCGGCAGCCAGGGTGACGGCGTGCTCCTCTGCAATGCCTACGTCAAACAGGCGATCCGGAGACCGCTTAGCAAAGGGAGCAAAACCGGTGCTATCCGTCATGGCGGCGGTCACGGCGCAAATTCGAGCATCCGTTTCCGCCAGCTTCGCGGCATATTTCCCGGCCAAGGCACCCATGGAAGGGCCGCTTTTTCCCCGCACCTGGCCATCCTCCATCTGGAAGGGGGATACGCCATGATATTTTTCCGGTTTTTCCTCCGCCTGGGAAAAGCCCGATCCCTTTTTCGTCACCACATGCACCAGCACAGGCTCCTTCATATCCCGAAGCCGGGTGAGCACCCGCTCCAGGCCCTCCAGATCGTGGCCATCCACCGGCCCAAAGTAATGAAAGCCCAAAGAAGTGAAAAACTTATCCTTCACCAGGCTGTTGCGCACGCCGTTTTTAATGCGCTGGAAAGCATGGTGCAGCCCGCTTCCCGCCAGCGGCACCTTGCGCAGCGTATCCGCCACCACTTTTTTCATTCCCAGCCAGCCGCGGCTCACCCGCATCTTGGTCAATTGACGGGAAAGGGCGCCCACATTCCGGGAAATGGACATTTCATTATCATTGAGAATCACTGTCAGCTGGGTGCCCCGACTGCCGGCGTCGTTTAAGGCCTCATAGCACATGCCCCCTGTCAGGGCGCCATCTCCCACCACAGCCACCACCCGGTAATCTTCCTTTTGCATATCCCGGGCCCGGGCCAGGCCCAAGGCAGCAGAAATAGCTGTGGAGGCATGGCCCGCCCCAAAGGCGTCATATGCGCTTTCCTCCCGGCGGGGAAAGCCGCTCAGGCCGTCCGTTTGCCGGAGGGTGGCAAAGCGCCCATATCGCCCGGTAAGCATTTTATGGGCGTAGCACTGGTGGCCCACGTCAAATACGATTTTATCTTTCGGGCAATCCAGCACCCGATGCAGCGCCAGCGTCAATTCCACCACGCCCAGGTTAGAGGCCAAATGCCCGCCATTTTGCGCCACAGTACAAATAATGGCCGAACGGATTTCCCGGGCCAATTCTTCCATTTCCTGAATCGTGCATGCCCGCAGCATCTGCGGGGACTGAATATCACTTAGTTTCATCATCCATCTCCGGCTTCCCATGGATTTTACATATCATTATAGCACAGCCATGCAAAATTTGTAAATGATTCGTAAAAAAGCGGAAACCGGCAGGATTTTTCCTCCGTTTTGCGAAATGTAAAGGATACGCATTTGAATATGCGTGGATTGAATCCAGGAGGAATGGCTATGAAATGTCCCAACTGCGGCCATTGGAACAGGGCGTCTTTTCCCCGCTGCTTCCGCTGCGGCACCCCGCTGAATCAGGAAGACGCGCCTGCTTCCACCCCGGCTTCCCAAGAAGCCCCCGCCGCGCCCGGAAAAGTATATATTCAGATCAACGAAGAAGGCCGCTCCACCTCGCCCATTGATGAGCGGGATAAGCTGGCCCAGGAAATGAAGGATCTTCTCTCCCGAAAGGGCAAGGGCGAAGAAGAGCAGCAGCGCCTGCGCCGCAGCGGCGCCCAGCAGGGCTTTGCGCCCTCCGGTCGCTCCGTGCAGACCCTCACGGGCCGCTCCGTATTTACACCCCCTCAAAGCACTTCTTATATTTCCACGGAAGAAGTAGAGGGTGATGTGCGCCCGGACGCCATCCCCGTTAAATCCCAGCGCACCATTGAATATGATGAATACGAAGATACGGCGGCTTCCGCCCGGGTATCCGGCATGACGATAAGGCAAATGAAGGTGCGCCGGCGCTTTGGCATGCGCAGGTTCACCCAGATTGCAGCGCTGCTGATCCTGGCCGCCGTGGTGATTTTTGGCGCTTACCAGTTTCTTTATAAGCCTCTCGTATTGGATCGAAAGGAAGCGCCCCTCCAGGAGCGCACCCTGATCACCTCCAGTATTTTGAATGATCTGCCCGCCCACACCATTAAGCTCCCCGCCAACGAAGGCGCCAGCATCTATATCAAAGAATTGCGGGAATCCTTTATCGTCACCGGGGGCTATGCCACCATTGAGGTGGCGGACTATATTTGGTATGAAAATTCCAAGAGCGTTACCCAGCAATACGTAACCGCCACCCTTACCCCCTACTTAAAAACCAATGCAGGCGAGCAAAAGCCCATGGAAAAAATCACCTACGAAGTGGAAATTCCGCTATCGCCCCTGACGCTGGTTTCCCCCTCCTCCACCTATGTGGATGTATCCACCGCTCTTTACAATATCCAGTTCAAGGTGGAAAAAAACAGCAGCGTCTACATTAACGGCGAAGATTACTCCGATCTGGTGAACACCCAGGACGGCCTGATTTCCTACAACGCCTCCGTATCCCCTATCGGCGAAAACAAAATCACCATTACCACCCGCTCCCAGTATTACCGGGAAAACAGCCTCACCATCGTTCTCTATCGCCAGCCCCAGCAGATTCGCTTGGACCTTGCCGCCGATATCGCCACCCGCTGGAGCCCCGGCTATGTGGATGATACCACCAAGCCCAAGAACGAAAAAGGCGAATATCCCCAGATTGAAGAGCCCATGACCGTGAAAGGTACCACCGTTTCCTGGGCCACCATCCGGGTGCTCTCTCCCTATGCCAATCTGGATACCACACAATTGGCCCTGAACGGCTCCTTCTCCTTTGATGCGGTATTTGATAAAATCGGCACCAACACCATTATCATCGAGGCCTCTGCCCCGGGATATGAGCCCAGCATCGTGAAGCACGAAGTATATTACGTGCCTGTATCCGCCATCTATACCCGCAAAGCCTGGGATATGGATCAGAATTACACCGATTACCTCAATAATGCCCAGACCCGTATCGCCAATACCACCATCTACCGCTGCCGAGGCACGGTGAAAGAAATCCTGGCCGAAAATCCCCAATTAGCCGTGATCCAACTCTATTCCAATTACGATCGATCCGTGCTGGTAGAAAACCTTTCCAACGATATCTGGAAGGTGGGGGACGAGATTCGCGTTTATGCTGATGCTTTTGGCGTATACAATGGCATGCCCCGGCTGATTGGCCGCTACACCTACGGAAAAGACTGGTAATGCAGGGAGGAAGATGAACATGAGCGCATTGCGGCTGCTGGTGATCGACGGCCAGGGCGGCGGCATTGGAAAGCAGCTGATCGAAGCGGTGAGAAACGCCCAAATTCCCTGCGAAATTACCTGCGTAGGCGCCAATACGGCTGCCACCGCCGCCATGCTCAAAGCCGGGGCCGATCAGGGGGCCACAGGAGAAAACGCCGTTATGGTGTGCGTAAAAAACGCGGATGTGATCGCAGGCCCCGTGGGCATTGCCATTGCCGATTCCCTGCTTGGGGAGATCACCCCGAAAATGGCCCTGGCAGTGGGCCAGTGCACGGCAAAAAAGCTGCTGCTTCCTGTGAACCACTGCAACAACTGGATCGTGGGCGTGGGCGACTTGAACCTGCGCACATTGACCTGTGAAGCCGTGCGCATGCTGGAAAGCTTGACAAAGGGCTGATACGCGTATATAATAACAACACATGCAGGGCATGAAGCTCTGAACGCGGGCAGAAGCCTGATCGGTTCCTGATCAACAGCAATAAAAAGAAAGAATGTCATGAAGGCATGGCCGTTTTTTGCGGCGCATGCCTTTTTGTAAAGGAGCTTAAAGATGAACAAATCGATTCAGAAAATGGTATTAGCTGCGGTATGCCTGGCGCTTTGTATGGTGCTTCCCTTTTTAACGGGGCAAATTCCCGAAATCGGCAGCAAGCTTTCTCCCATGCATATTCCCGTATTGCTGTGCGGCTTCCTCTGCGGCTGGCCCTGGGCGCTGCTGGTGGGGCTGATTGCGCCGCCCCTTCGCTTTTTGCTCTTTGGCATGCCCCCCATTTTCCCCACCGGCGTATCCATGATGGCGGAATTGGCGGTATATGGCGCGGCGGCAGGGATTTTCTTCCGCCTGCTCCCCAAAAAGCCCGCTTCTATTTATATTGCGCTGGTAATCGCCATGCTGCTTGGGCGGGGCGCCTGGGGAATTGTGCGGTGGGTGCTCATGGCCTTTGGCACCTCCTTCACCTTCCAGGCCTTCCTGGCCGGAGCGTTCCTGGATGCCTGGCCCGGTATCCTCTGCCATCTTTTAATCATTCCGCCCATTGTGCTGGCACTGAAAAAAGCGGGGGTTATCAAGGAATGAAGGATATTTTCACCCAGGCCATCGCCCTGATCGAAAAAAACAGCAGCTATCCCTTGGTAGTGGCCCTTGAAGGCGGTGCCGCCACCGGAAAAACCACCCTGGCCGCGCAGCTTAGCGCGCATTTCCAGGCGCCCGTCATCTCCATGGACGAATTTTTCCTGCCCCCTGCCCTGCGCACAAAGGAACGCTTCCTGGAGCCCGGCGGCAATATCCATTATGAACGCTTTGACGCCCAGGTAGCCGCCCCTATCCGGGCGGGAAAGGCCTTTTCCTATCAGGTGTTTGATTGCGGAAAAATGGATTTTGGCGGCGAGCGTCATATCCCCCTCGTGCCGCTTTTGATTGTGGAGGGGGTATATTCCCTTCATCCCCGCTATCAGGATATTTATGATCTTCGCCTGTTTTTAAAAACAAACTCCGCCGCCCAGGATCAGCGGCTCCGGGCCCGGGGAGAATGGCTCTATCAGCGCTTCCAAGAAGACTGGCTTCCCATGGAGCAAGCCTACTATGATGCCTTCCACCCCGAAAAAAACTGCCACGCCATTCTGACTACATAAAAAGAGCGATCCGCTGGATCGCTCAAAGCATTGACAAAGTCAATAATGATTTGGCAGACTGAGCGATCGAAAAGTGCTGTAGCTGATCTTCGATCGCTCTTCTTTTATAGGCGTACAATATCAAAAGCCGCCGCCCGGGCCATGCGGTTCATCACCGCCAATGCTACGCCGCTTTCTTCCCACCCCTGTGCTAAAATGAGCTTTGCGCCTTTTTCATCCATTTCCCGCAGCCGCTGAAATAAAAGCTGAGCGGTTTCTTTGGGGGTATCTCCCAGGCTCATGCAATTTCTGTCCCCAAAGGCAGGCAGGCACTTTTCATGGCCCAGGATCCAAGCGTTTTCCGTTTCATCATATTTTTGGCAAAGCACCGGGATCACCTGCTCATCCGCGCCCACATACACTGTCATTTTGGCTTTAGGGGCATAGTGGCGATGCTTCATGCCGGGAGAAGGGGCAGCCTCTCCTTCCTTAAGGGGGCGCATCACGCTGTCCGCCACGGTGCAATCCCCCGCCACGGAAGCGATCATTTCCGCCGTCACCGCACCAGGGCGCAGCACGCAGGGAATTTCTCCCGTCAAATCCACCACCGTGGATTCCACCCCTACCTGACAGGCGCCCCCATCCAGGATCAGGGGAATGCGCCCCTGCATATCTTCATACACATGAGCAGCCGAAGTGGGGCTGGGCCGGCCGGAGCGATTGGCGCTGGGGGCGGCAATGGGCAGGCCGCAGGCACGGAGCAGGGCCAGGGCCATGGGATGATTGGGGCAGCGAACGCCCACGGAGGGAAGCCCCGCCGTGGTTTCATCAGGCACCTGCCGATCCTTCATCAATAGCATGGTCAAGGGCCCCGGCCAAAAAGCGTCCATCAGCCTTTCCGCCGTTTCCGTCACCCGGCAGATGCCTTGCAGCTGCTCTTTTTGGGCCACATGCACAATCAGAGGGTTATCTCCCGGCCGGTCCTTAGCGGCAAAGATTTTATTCACCGCCTCTGCATTCAAGGCGTGGGCCCCCAGGCCGTATACCGTTTCCGTAGGAAACGCCACCACCTGGCCCTCTTTCAGCAGCGTTGCCGCCATCTTCAGGCTTTCTTCATTTACCGGCAAGCACAAGGTATCCATCTATAATTGTCTCCTTCAGGGAATCATTTTCTTCATTTTTTCCATCAGCGGCCAAAGCACGCATCCAACAGCCAGGCCCATCACGCCCTGGCTCACATTGCCAATCACACTGCCCGCCGCTGCAGCCGCGCCATAGAGCGCCGATTCAAACAGGAAATAGCCGCCTACCATCAGGCATTCTGCCAGTGCCATCAGGAAAATCCGCTTCCATAGAGTTTTTTGGTTCTTGCATAATACGCCTGCAATCCAGCCCATGGCGCCTTTGATCACTGCCGTAGCCGGCACATACACCATATAGCCAAGGAGCAAATCCGCAAGGGCGCTGCCCACCGCGGCGGCAGCAGCCGCCCAAGGACCAATCAGGGCGCCGGAAGCCAAAATGAAAGCGTCCCCCAAATTACAGTAACCGGATTGCATAAATATAGGAATATGAATAAATAATGTGGCTACAGCAATCAGCGCCGCCATCATGGCGGTATATACAAGAGTCTTGGCTTTCATCTTCTTCATTGCATTCCCTCCTTTTATCAGGCCCTATCATAGGCCCGCACCCCTGATTTTGTCAAGAGAATTTACGGTTTTTTCTTCGTATCCATTTTTCCTGCTCTTGTATAAATGGAATGAATATGATATGATGTTTATGCAACTTGGAGGACAGTTCATGAAGCAAGCCTTTTATTTCTATGCCAATCCATACCAGCCCCACAGCGAGGAGGCAGCTCGCGCCCTGGAACGGGAGCTGACCTCCCTTGGCGGGCAGGTTTATTCCGATACGTATCTTTCTCAAAAAGGCGTGGGCCAGGAAACGGAGCTTTCTGCAATAGCGCCCCGGCTTCGGGCCGTAATCGCCTTTGGCGGGGATGGCACGTTGCTGCGCATTGCGCCCAAGGCAGCCGCTCTTTCTTTGCCCCTGCTGGGGGTGCACACCGGCACAGTGGGCTTTTTGATGGAGGGCAATGCCGATTCCCCCCGTGAAACCGCCCTTTCCCTGATGCAGGAAAGCTATCGCCTTTCCCCCTGTCCCATGCTGGAGGTGGAATTTGAGAAAAATACATACCTGGCCCTGAATGATATTGCTTTGAACCGGGGCGAGCACCCGGGGGTAGTGGAAGTATCGGTATGGGCAGATGATGAAAAAGTATACGCCTCCCACGGGGATGGAATGCTCGTTTCCACGCCCCTTGGCTCCACCGCCTATTGCCTGGCAGCGGGCGGCCCCATTGTGCGCCCCGATACCCCCTGCCTCATCATCACCCCTCTTTGCTCCCGGGAGCTATTGCAGCGCTCCGTGGTGCTGCCCCTGGATGCCAGCATTACGCTCACCGCCCACGGGCGCTCCAGGCGGCGGCTACAATTGGCTATTGACGGCCAGACTCTGCTGCCGGTAACCGATGAAGCCCGGATTCATATTTCCCGTGCCAAACAGCCATTGAACCTGATTTCCCTTTCCGACCGCCATTTTTTCGCTACTCTGCGCCAAAAGCAGGCCCTTTGGAACCAGCAAGAACAGGAGTGAATCCCCCATGAAAAATGCACGACAGACAGCGATTCTGAGCATTATTGAGCAGTATGACATCGAGACCCAGGAAGAATTGGCCGGCAAATTAAAGGAACTGGGCATCGTGGTAACGCAAGCCACTGTATCCCGGGATATTAAGGAACTGCGCCTGCTCAAGGTGCTCTCCTCCAAGGGCGGCTACAAATATGCTACCGCCGATAAGGCCGAGCATGGCCTGTCTGATCGGTTTGTGCGCATTTTTGTGGATTCGGTTCTCTCCATTTCCTATGCGGGCAATATCATCGTGATCAAAACCCTCTCCGGCAGCGCCAATGCCGCCTGCGAAGCCATCGATTCCATGCGCTGGCCTGAAATTCTGGGCACCATGGCGGGGGATAATACCATTTTGGCCATTGTGCACGATGAAGCCGAGGCGAGCCGGGTATCCACCCGGTTCCAGGAAATGCTCAAATAAGCAGCGAGGCACACCATGCTGATTTCTTTAAATGTACGCAATATTGCCCTGATGGATGAAATGCAAGTAGACTTTGGGAGCGGCTTGCACGTGCTCACCGGCGAAACCGGCGCGGGCAAATCCATCATCGTGGATGCAGTGACGTTGCTCCTTGGCGGCCGCACCCAGAAAGAGCTTATCCGCACCGGCACGGAAAAAGCTCGGGTGGAGGGTGTTTTTTCTTTGGATGATTGCCCCCATCTCATTCCCCTGCTCAAGGAATATGAGCTGTATGAAGAAGGAGAAGATCTGATCCTCTCTCGGGAGATCACCCTCCAGGGGCGCTCCTCCTGCCGTATCAACGGGCGGCTCTTGCCCCTTTCCCAGTATCAGCTTTTCACCCCTTATCTCATGGATATCCACGGCCAGCACGAGCATCAGTCCCTGATGGATGAAAAGCGCCATTTGGGCTATCTGGATGCTTCCGGCGATGAAAAGCACCAGGAATTGCTCCGGCAGGTGCAATCGGATTGCGCCGCCTGGCTGGAAAGCAAAAAGGCCCTTTCCAAGCTGCAAAAGCAGAGCGCCCAGGCAGGGGAAAGAATGGAGCTTCTGCGCCTGCGCCAGAAGGAATTGAAGCAGGCCAAGCTGGTGCCGGGAGAAGAAGAGGAGCTTGCCCGGGAACGGGATCGCTTCCGCAATGTGGAAAAGATTGAAGACGGCCTCCGGGAGGCCTATGACGCCGTATACGACGGCTCCAATCCCGCCGCCGAAGCCCTGCGCCAGGCGGTGCATGCCCTGGCCCCCATTGAGCGGCTGGATGAGGGCTATGCCTCTCTCCGCGCCCGGCTGGACGGGCTCTATTATGAAGCCGAGGATATCGGCCTCACCCTCCGAGATATGCTGGCCCAGCTGGACAGCGACCCGGACCGCTTGGAGCAGATCCAATATCGCCTGGATCTGATCCGCCGCCTCTCCCGGAAATATGGCGGAGCCACCACCGGAGAAATGGTGGAAAAATTAAAGGAAATTGATGCTGAGCTTACCACCTTTGAAAGCATTGATGATTTATTGGATGATGCCCAGAAGCAGGAAAAGAAGCTTTCCCAGCGCTATCAGGCGTCCGCCGGGCAATTGACCGTTGCCCGCCAGGCACTGGCCGAAAAATTTGAAAAGGAAATGGAAGTACAGCTCCGGGATCTGAACATGGGAGGCACCCGTTTCAAGGTGACCCTGCCCGCCTGCGAGCCCTGCGCTCTTGGCAATGAAACCGCCGCTTTCCTCATTGCCCCCAACCGGGGCGAGGAATTGCAGCCCCTGTCCAAAATCGCTTCCGGCGGCGAGCTTTCCCGGCTGATGCTGGCCATCAAATCGGTGGCCGCCAAACGGGAAGGGGTTCCCTCCATGATCTTTGATGAAATCGACACCGGCATTTCCGGCCGGGCCGCCCAGGTGGTGGGTGAAAAAATGGCCGCCATCGGGAAGGAGCGCCAGGTGCTGTGCGTCACTCATCTGCAGCAGATCGCTGCCCTGGCCGATCATCATTTCCTGGTAGAAAAGTATTTTGACGGGGACCGCACCCGCACCCGCCTGACCCTGCTCTCCGGGGAAAACCGGGTCAACGAAATCGCCCGGATGCTGGGCGGCGACGCCGAAAGCGCCCGGAAGCACGCCAAAGAGATGATCAAGAAGTAAATTATATTTTTTTATTGCGAGAGGGCCTTTCTTTTCGAAAAAAGAAAGGCCCTCTCGCGCTCTCCCAAAGAAAACCAATTGGGAAAAATTCAATTGATACTTTAGCAGATGTGCTCCCCAGCTCGTTGGGGAACTTTATTTTTGCGCAAAATACTCCATTGCCCTGGCGTAGCCCTCAAAGCCCAGGCCAATAAAATGGGCTTCGCAGGCCATGCCGGCATAGCTGATCTTTCTGAAATCCTCCCGCTTGCTCACATCCGTCAAATGCACTTCGGCGCAGGGAATGCTCACGGCCTTCAGCGCATCCAGAATCGCCACGGAGGTATGGGTATAAGCGGCGGGGTTGATCACGATGGCATCGATCTTTCCATAGGCTTCCTGGATC
>SVGW01000002.1 GCA_015056125.1 Clostridiales bacterium
GATGGCATCAATTTCCGCTCCGGCCCCACCACGGAAGAAAACAATATCATTTCCACCGTGAGCCGCAGCAATCTGGCCCACATTATAGGCCGGGTGATCAACAGCAAAAATGAAATCTGGTATCTGGTGGATATTGGCGGCCAGCAGGGCTTCCTGAAGGAAACGGTGGTCAGGGTGCTGTCCGATGCGGAAATCGCCGCACTGTTTAACTATACTCCCGCTCCCACCCTGGTGCCCACCCCCGTGCCCACCGAAATTCCGGACGGCGCCGTGATTGACCTGTGGGCCACCACCAATAACAGCGTGAACTTCCGCAAAACCCCTGAAATTACCAATAGCAACAAGATTCGCTCCCTGACGAAAAATACCCGGCTCTGGGTATATTCCTCCCAGACGGTGGACGGGGATAAATGGTATTCCGTGATGGTGAATGGCACCACCGGTTACCTGATGGCTGAATATGTGAATTTGCTCAGCGCCGGTGAAAGCGCCCTGATTCAGAGCCAGCTGCCCTCTCCCATGCCCACCCAAATTCCCCTTCCCACTGCGCCGCCCACCCTGCCTCCTACGGCAGTGCCCACGGCCTCTCCCATTCCCACCGCTTCTCCCATCCCCACCCCCAGCGCCACGCCCGTGCCGGAAAGCTACCGGGGCTATGCCCTCACGCTTTGGCAAACGGCCCTTCGCACCGGGGTGAGCCAAACGGATGAAAGCATTCTGGAAATGCTCCGGGCGGATTCTCTGGTATATGTATCCGGGCAAACCTATGTGGATGGCATTGCCTGGTCCTCCGTGCAGTGCATTGCCAGCGGCAATCTGGGCTTCATCCCCCACGAAGCGCTGCGTACCGTCACCAACGAAGAAGCGCGTCCCTTCCTGGAAAGCCTGCAGCCCGTACAGCCTGCTACGGCCACCCCCGTGCCCCAGCAGACCCGGGGCTACGCCATGACCGTGGGCGATGGCGTGCCCATGCGCGCCTTCCCTGATACCAACGGCGAAATCATCCAGCTTCTGCCCTATTCTGCCGTTGCCAGCGTGCAGGGCCAGAGCTATTCTTCCGGCACCACCTGGCATATGGTGCAGTATAACGGCGTGTGGGGCTTCATCCGCCAGGATCAGATGCGCCTGCTCAGCGAAGAAGAAAGCAGGGCCTATGAAGAATCCCTGCAAAGCGGCACGCCTACCCCTTCTCCTGCCCCCACCCCCGAACCCGTCACCCAGGATAGCCCCTCCAGCTATGGCCATGTGCAAAGCAGCAGCGGCAAGGTAAACCTGCGCTCCAAGCCTTCTTTGGATTCCAATCGCATCCGGCTGCTGGATAATTACGCCTTTGCTCTGGTCATGGGCACAGAAGTCAATGGCGAAGGCACCTGGTATCACGTAAGCCAGGCGGGCACCGAGGGCTATATCCATGGCGATTACTTTAAGGTGCTCTCTCTGGGCGAACTGACCCAGTTCCTCCAGAGCCCGGAATACTTAAACGGCAATCAATCCTCCTCCACCGGCAGCAGCACCCAAATTCAGCCCGTGGAGGACTATAACCAAACCATCTGGCAAAATCCTGCTCTCAACGCTTCCTACGAGCCCTTTAACCCCTACGCCACCCCCTCCCCCGATCCCGAGCGCCTGCCCACCGCCACCCCCGTGCCCACCCTGGCGCCTACCCTGGCGCCCACGGCACATATCGCGCAGGTAGGTCCCCAGGGATCCTGGGCCACCCCCGCGCCCACCACCCAAACCACCGGCTCCGCATGGCCCTGGCTGTTGCTGGCGCTGGCGGTGATTGGTCTGGGCGGCGCATATTACGCCTACACCATTCACCGTAAAAATGAACGGCGGCGTCAGGCCGTGCGTGCCCAGCAGGCGCGCCAGGCCCGGGCTCAGGCCGCTCAGCAGCCGCAGATGAGGGCGGCGCAGAATAATCCCCAGGCCACCCGCAGCTATCAGCCCCAGCCCGCCGCGCCCTACATGCCCCCCCAAGGCGGCGCACCCCGGCCTGCTCCTAAGCCCCATGCTGCCCCTGCCGTAACTCCGGCGCCCACTGCCTCCAAGGTGGCCCAAACCACCAATCCTTACCGGCCCATTACCAAGCGTCCGGGGGACGCCTACCAGGTGCCCCAGGAAACCCGGGCCTATCCGCCGCAGCAGACCCCTGCCCGGCAGGAAACCGTAAAGTATGCCCCTGCGCCGCAGGCCACCCAGGCCTTTAAGCCTTTGGATACCGCGCCGCCCCAGGAAACCCGGGCATACCCATCCATCACCGCTGCGCCCGGCAGCGCCGTGCATCAGCGCCAGCGCCGCGCCGATCGCCACCGCGATCAGGAAAATTTGGGCGATGAATGATCCTTCGGGCTGGAGGCGCGCCCTCCAGCCCTTCTTTCCGCTATGAAAGGAGCGCTTGCTTTGCCTACCCGTTTGCTATCTTTGGTTCTTTGCGCCCTGCTGCTGTGCGCCTGCGCCCAGGCGGAAGCCCTGCCTCAGGAGGAAATGCGCATTGTCCCTGCTCATCAGGTGCCTGAATATGTGGAATGGCTACTGGAGGCGGCCCGGAATGAACTGGGCTACAAAGAAGAAAAATCCGGCGTGACCAAGTATGGCACCTGGAGCGGCGATCCCGTGGCCGAATGGTGCGCCGAATTTCTTTGCTGGTGCGTAAACCAGGTGGATCAGCAGCATGGCACCTCCCTTTTAAATAACACTTACCCCAACTATACCGGCACCAATGTGGGCCGGGATTGGTTCATCAGGCAGGGCCGCTATATTGCCCGTACCGGCACCGTGCCCGGCTGGGGTTCTCAGTGGATGAAGGGGGAAGAAAAAGGCATTGCTAAAAATAGCTACATCCCCATGCCCGGGGATTGGATGTTTTTTTCCACCAATTCCACCGGCGATACCACCCATGTGGCCATGGTGGAATACTGCGCATATGATGAAAAAGGCAAGGTGCAGGTGCACGTGATTGAGGGCAACAATCCCGAAGCTGTTGCCCGCAACGTATACGATATCGATCACTGGGCCATTTTGGGATACGGCACGGTGTATGATCTGGCTGACGTGGTGCTGCGCTTTGGAAATGATGGGGCCAAGGTATCCGCCCTGCAAAGCAAGCTGGTCACCCTGGGCCTGATGGAAGCGCAATACGTCACCGGCCGCTACGGCGCCATCACCACCCAGGCGATCAAGGATTTTCAGAAGATGGCAGGCCTGAATCAAAGCGGCATCGCCAATCATGAAACCCAGCTTTTGCTCCATGACTATGCGGTGGAGCTGAACCGGCAAAACCCTGAAAACTGGGTGGTAGAGGAGTGAAATGGCCTTCTTCCGCCTTTCTAAAGATACGCGGCAGGATTTTTTCCATTGTCGTCGAATAATAAAAGGTTCCATTTTTCTGATTTTGCCTCAAAAGGGGATGTAAACCAATGCGCGATATGGTGCTTGTGCTGAATTTTGATGATGCCGCCAGCAGAGCGGTAGCCCGAAAGCTTCGCTCCGAGCGGGTATTTTGCAAAATTGTGCCGGGGGATATCTCTCTGGAAGAAATCCGGGACCAATCGCCGCTGGGCCTTTTGCTGGCAGGCGGCGTCAGCGGAGAAGCGCCCATTGGCATGGATGGCCGCATTCTGCAATCTGGCTTGCCGCTGCTGGCGCTGGGGGATACATCCGTTCTTTTGCTTACGGCCCTTGGGGGCACTGTCGGGGAAATTGCAGTGGAAAATACTGTGCTCACCTTGAGCAACGGCAAATCCCCCCTCTTGGAAGACGTGGAAGAAGGCGAGCGGCTGCTCCCCTGTGCCCGGGTAATGACCCTGCCCCAGACTGTGCAGCCCATTTGCTGGGCCGATGATCTTCTCATCGGCTTTGCCCATGAAATTCTGCCCCTCTACGGCTTGCAGATCGAAGTGGAGGCCAATGACCCGGAGGGCACCCTTCTTTTGAGAAACTTTGCGCTCACTATTTGCGGCTGCACCACCTGGTGGGATGAAGATTCCTTTGTGGCCCGAGCCGTGGAAGAGATCAACCGGGTGGTGGGCGACGGCACCGCTGTATGCGCCATGACTGGCGGGCTGGACAGCGGGGTGAGCGCCCTGCTGGCCTTTAAAGCCCTGGGCCACAGGCTCAAGTGCATTTTTGTGGATACCGGCCTGCTCAGGGATCGGGAGGGCGATGATTTCATCTCCTTCTATCGGGACGCCATCGGCCTGGATATTATCCGGGTACACGCCCAGGGCCGCTTCCTGGAAGCGCTGCGAGGCATTACGGATCCCGATGAAAAGCGCCGGGCCATTGGATTAACCATGCAGGAAATTCTCAGCGAAGAAAAAGAAAAGCTGGGGCATTTTGACGCTTTAATCCGCGGCACCAGCTACAACGATATTATGTTTGGAAAGGGCGATCGCCGCCCTGCGCTCAGCGATGCCGTGCCGGTGATTGAGCCGGTGAGGGAACTGTTTAAGGATGAAATCCGGCGGGTGGGGGATTATCTGGGCCTGCCCCAGGATATTCTTTCCCGCCAGCCCTTCCCGGGCAGCGGCTTGGCCCTGAGAATCCTGGGGGAAGTAACCCAGGAACGCCTTGCCACGCTGCGGGCGGTGGACTCCATTTTCCGCAATGAATTGGTCTCATCCGGCATGGCCAAGCGCCTGTGGCAGTATTTTGCGGTGCTCTCGCCCATGCCCGGGGATGAAAAGGGCGTGGTGGTGAGCCTCAGGGCCGTGCATGCCAGCGAAAATTCTCTGGCCTATGCTGCCCGCTTGCCCTTTGACGTATTGGAAACCGTGGTGGATCAAGTGCGTCAGTCCCGGCCCGAAGTGCGCCGGGTGGTCTATGATTTAACGCCCAGCAGCAACTATGCGGGTATTGAATGGCAATAATACAAAAGCAAGGGGAATAGTATGCGAATCACCCATCCGCAGGCGCCTTTTCAGGGAATCGCGCCTGAAAACGTTTTTTTCGTAGCCAACGACCAGCAGATTCAGCTGGGCACGGGCTATGTGATGCTGTTTTATCAGGGAGAAATGTATCCCGAGCGGCCTGCCCATCTTTTTATGCAGATGGATGCCCAGCCCTCCGCCCGGGCGCTGATGTATGGCGCGCTGTTGGCCAGGGCAGAGCAGCTCCGGGCCCAAACCCCCAATCTGCCCGCCCGGCTTTATGCCCAGGTGGCTCCGGAAAATGCTGATATGCTGCGCTTTTATGAAAGCTGTGGCATGATGAATGACGATGGCGAAGATCTCTATCGCTTCCTCACCCCGGATGGCGTGGCCCGGGCGCCCATGGGCATGCAATTTGCCTCCGTGCCCCTGGCCGATGAACTATCTCAGACGGCCTTCCTCAATCGCATCAATGCCCACCGCATTCAGCCCATCACCCGGGATTATCTGCAATTGTGGCAGCAGCAGCAGCACTTTATGGCCCTGGGCTTTTACCGGGGCGGTCAGCCCATATGTGAAACCATCATCACCGGTACCGGCAGCAATGCCACCCTGCTCATGATCTACACTCGCTCCGATTGCCGGCGTCAGGGCATGGCCAAGCAGCTGCTGGGCGCAGCTGCGGCACTTTTGAAAGAGCGCGGCGTTACCACCATTTACACCCATGTTTTCCGGCGCAATGCGCCCCAGATGGCCCTGATGAAGCGCTTGAACGCCACCTTCATTCGCACCGTTACCGCCCTGCCGGGGATCGACCTATAAAAAGAAATATTGCGAGAGGGGTACTTTTGCGTCAAAAGTACCCCTCTCGCGCGCTCCCCGAAAACCAATCGGGAAAATATCCAATAGTCATCTGCCATCTATCTTTCCCAGAAACTATTACAGCAGAAAGGATATATCTATGAGTCTTACCATTCAGGACCTGATGGACATCCAGCAGGCGCTTCAGGAAAAATACAAGGGTATCTGGGAGGGCGATACCCCCGACACCGCAAAAAACCACTTGCTTTACGCAGTGGAAGAAATCGGCGAAGTATCCGCCATTTTAAAAAAGCGCACGGCCCATGCCGTGGTCAGCGATCCCCAGGTGAGGGCGCGTTTTTGCGAAGAAATGGCGGATGTGTTTATGTATCTCACCGATGTGATGCTCTGCTGCCATGTGTCCGCCCAGGAATTTGAGCAGGCCTACCGGGCCAAGGCGGAGCACAATTTAAAGCGCGATTTTGTAAATGAACACAAGCATTATCTGGAGGAAAAAAAATGAAGCTGATTTCCTGGAATGTGAATGGCCTGAGAGCCGTGATGGGCAAGAATTTTATGGAAGCCTTTGCCGCCCTGGATGCGGATATTTTCTGCCTCCAGGAAACCAAGCTGCAGGAGGGCCAAATCGCCCTGGATTTGCCCGGTTATCATCAGTATTGGCACTATGCAGAAAAGAAGGGCTATTCCGGCACGGCCATCTTTTCCCGTTTTCCGGCGCTGAATGTGGCATACGGCATCGGCGTGGAAGAGCACGATCACGAAGGCCGGGTGATCACCCTGGAATTTGAGGATTTTTACTTGATCACCGTATACACCCCCAACAGCCAGCGGGAATTGACCCGTCTTTCTTATCGGATGCAGTGGGAGGACGCTTTCCTTTCCCATCTCAAAAAGCTGGAAGAGCACAAGCCTGTGATTTTCTGCGGTGATCTTAACGTGGCCCACAGAGAAATCGACCTGAAAAACCCCAAATCCAACCTGCGCAATGCGGGCTTTACCCAGGAGGAGCGAGATAAATTGACCGCGCTTCTGGAAAGTGGTTTCATCGATACCTTCCGTCATTTCCATCCCGATGAAAAGGATGCCTACACCTGGTGGAGCTACATGTTTCACGCCAGGGAAAAGAACGTGGGATGGCGCATCGACTATTTCATCGCCTCTCAATCCCTGGAGCCCCGTCTTTGCAGTGCTGCCATTCATCCCGAAATTCTCGGCTCCGATCATTGCCCCGTAGAGCTGGTGTTAAAATAAAATACTGCTGGGGAACCGCTTTTGAGTCAAAAGCGGTTCCCCAGCACCCCTCCGAAAACCGAATAGGATTATTTCTTTTGTTTTCTTCCACACAATCTCCCCCCAACTCGGAAAAATTGTTGATTTCCGCCTTCAACATCCTATCCGAACAGCCTTTCTTGGAGGGGGTACAGGGGGGAACCGTTCTTTGGGCAGCAAAGAATGGTTCCCCCTGATATTTCTCACCGTTTCTGCCTGTACTCCCGGGGCGAAAGGGAAAAGCGCTCCCGGAACGCGGCGCTGAGCTGGGTGCCGGAAGGAAAGCCGGTGGAAAACGCCACCTGTTCCACAGAAAGGTCGCTGTTTTTCAGCAGCAGCCTTGCATGCTCCAATCGCATTTCCTGCAGCGCCTGCTTGGGGGATTGGCCGCAATTTTTTTCAAACACCCGAAAAAGCTGGCTCCGGCTCAGGCCCACAAAATCCGCGATTTCCTGCACCGTCACATGCCGCCCATAGGCCCCCTGCATATACCACAACGCCTTTTCATAATGCCGTTCATGCTCGGGCAATGCATGCTCATCTCTCTCTGGGGCCAGCAGCGATACGAACCGATAAAAATCCCCCAGCGCCGCCACATGCCCAAGCCGCAAATTAGCCGCATCCTGACGCAACTGGGAAAGGGCGTCCCATACGGCGATGGGCGCAGGCGCTGTCACCACCCGCCTGTCCCTTCCAAACCCGCACAGGCGGCTCATGGCCTCGGCCTCCGTGCCCGTATACCCCACCCAGGCATAGTGCCAGGGTTCCTCTGCATCCGCCCGATAGGTGGTAAGCTCCCCGGGATAAATCAAAAATCCCTGCCCTGCGCCTACGGCGTGGATTTTTCCTCCCGCCGAGAGCATGCCGCGCCCCGATGCAACATAATGCACCAGATAATATCCACGGGCCGCCGGGCCGTAAGAATGGGACGGATCGCACTTTTCCACCCCAAAATCCACAACGGAAAGGGTGCTTTGATGGGTGGAAGATAGAAACTTCTGCAGCATTTTCCTTCTCCTTATGCAACAATCTGACTATATTATGCAACAAAACCGGGCTGTTTTCAAGCCTCTATCCCTGTTATAATAAAAGAAAGCTTTTCCCATTTGCGGAAGGAGGATTTTCATTATGCCGAAAATTACCTTTATGGGCGCCGGCTCCACCGTGTTTGCCAAGAACGTGCTGGGCGACAGCATGCTCACTCCCTGCCTGGAAGACAGCGTAATCGCCCTCTACGACATCGATCCCAAGCGCCTTGCCGAATCCGAACTGATGCTCAAGGCCCTGAACAACAACTTTGGCAACAAGGCCACCATCGAAGCCTACTGCGGCGTGGAAAACCGCAAGGACGCCCTGCGAGGCGCTAACTATGTGGTAAACGCCATTCAGGTGGGTCTCTATGAGCCCTGCACCGTAACCGACTTTGAAGTGCCGAAAAAGTATGGCCTGCGCCAGACCATCGCCGACACCCTGGGCATCGGCGGCATTTTCCGCGCCCTGCGCACTATCCCCGTGATGTTTGACTTTGCCAAGGATATGGAAGAAGTGTGCCCCGACGCTTGGTTCTTAAATTACACCAATCCCATGGCCATGCTGGCCGGCGCCATGCAGCGCTTCACCGGGATCAAAACCGTGGGCCTGTGCCACAGTGTGCAGGTGTGCGCCAAGCACCTGATGGAGCATCTGGAAATGGAATATGACGACACCATCCAGTGGAAGATCGCCGGCATCAACCATCAGGCCTGGCTGCTGGAAATCACCAAGGATGGCAAGGATCTCTATCCCGAAATCAAGCGCCGTGCCGCCGCCATCACTGAAAAGCACAACGATATGGTGCGCTTTGAAATGATGAAGCGCTTTGGCTACTATGTCACCGAATCCAGCGAGCACAACGCTGAATACATGCCCTTCTTCATCAAGGACAAGTATCCCGAGCTCATCGATCGCTTCAACATCCCCCTGGATGAATATCCCCGCCGCTGCATCAACCAAATCGCCCGTTGGGAAAAGCAGCGGGATGAACTGATCAAGAACCCCAGCCTCTCCCATGAGCGCTCCCGTGAATACGCCAGCCATATCATGGAAGCCATGGAAACCAACGTGCCCTACAAGATTGGCGGCAATGTGATTAACAACGGCGTGATCACCAACCTGCCCCGGAATGCCTGCGTGGAAGTGCCCTGCCTGGTGGATGCCAGCGGCATCGTGCCCACCTATGTAGGCGATCTGCCCGAGCAGTGCGCCGCGCTGAACCGCACCAATATCAATGTGCAGCTGCTCACCATCGAAGCTGCCACCACCCTCAAGAAGGATTATATCTATCAGGCTGCCATGATGGATCCCCATTGCCAGAGCGAGCTCTCCATCGATGATATCGTGGCCCTGTGCGACGACCTCATCGAAGCCCACGAAGGCTGGCTGCCCAAGTATCATTAATCGCCCTCAGATTTCACCCGGCTGCAAAAAAGCAGCCGGTCAGTTTGTCGAAAAAGTATTTTCGACAAACTGCGAATGGAAGTCAGCTAAAGCAGTCTTCCATTCGATCCATCACATTTACTGCAAAAATGGCTTTCCAGCCCTGTGAAAAAGGGATGGAAAGCCTATTTTTGCGGCCGTAAATTGATATAGGAAGCGGAATACTTCCGAACCTCACAATTCGGCATTGTCGCCTGTAAGCGGGGTAAAGTCCCGCTTACAGGCTCTGTGCCTCATTGAGCCTTCTCCTGCCTGCATCCGCCACAGGCGGCGGCAGGCTACGGCCCTCGCCGCCGCACATGTCGCCGGCTGCGGATTTCAGTCGAAGGGCAGCGGCCCTTCGACGCATCTCAAGGGTTTTTTGACAGTCTGCCCGGCTGCAAAAAAGCAGCCGGTTTTTTTATTTACACGTGCATTAAAGTATGCTATATTAAGGGCACAAAAAACATCATGCTAAAGGAGAAATATTCATGCATCCCATGATGATGATCGGCAATGCCCATCTGGATCCCGTATGGCTGTGGCAATGGCAGGAAGGGTATCAGGAAGTGAAGGCCACCTTCCAATCTGCTTTGGACCGGCTGGATGAAACATCCGATTTTGTATTTACCTGTGCTTGCGCGGGCTATTATGAATGGATCGAAGAAAACGACCCCGCCATGTTTGAGCAGATCAAAGCACGGGTGAAGGAAGGGCGCTGGGCCGTGGTTGGAGGGATGTGGATCCAGCCGGATATGAATGTGCCCTCCGGAGAATCCCTGGCCCGGCAGCTGCTTTACAGCCAGCGCTATTTTAAAGAAAAGCTGGGGATCACCGTAAATACCGGCTACAACGTGGACACCTTCGGCCACAACGCCATGACGCCTCAGCTTTTGCAGAAAGCGGGCATTGAAAATTATGTGTGGATGCGGCCCTCCATCCAGGAAAACCCGGATATTCCTCAGGGACCCATGATTTGGGAGGCCCCGGACGGAAGCCACGTGACCGCCTTTCGCATTGCCGGGGGCTATGGGTGCATAAAAAATATTCAAAACCGGATCGATGAACATCTGGATTTTGCCCATCAGATCGGCTATCCCATCATGCTCTTTTATGGGGTGGGCAATCACGGCGGCGGCCCCACCATCCAGGTGCTGAAGGAAATCGCCGCATATCAAAAGGATTCCGCCCGAGGAGAACAGGTGAAATTGGCTTCTCCCATGGATTATTTTGATCTGCTGAAAAAGGGCGATTTCCAATTGCCCATCTGGAAAAAGGAGCTGCAGCACCATGCCAGCGGCTGCTATTCCACCCACTCCGCCTCCAAGCAGCTTCACAGAAAGGCGGAAAACGCCCTGCTCCGGGCTGAAACCTTGGGTTCCCTGGCCCAGAAGCTCACCGGCCATCAGCTGAAAAAGCCTTTTATGGCCCAGGCCTGGAAAAACCTCATGTTCAATGAATTTCACGATATCATGGGCGGCTGCTCCCTGCCGGAAGCCTTGGACGACGCCCTGATGCAATTGCAGGAAAGCCGCTCCATCGCCGCCCGGGAAGAAAACGCCGCCCTCCAGCGCATTTCCTGGCAGGTGAATACCTGGAAGGGCCTGCCCCGCTCCAAGGAGGAGGATTGGAGCCTGTGGGGGCTGAAGGGCCAGGGCACGCCAGTGGTGGTATTCAATCCCCATAGCTTTGAAGCAGAAGGGGATGTGGTGCTGCGCAGGCCCATTCGCATGGTAAGGGATGATGAAGGCAACGCGGTAGCCGCTCAGGTGATCCGCGCCAGCCGCACCAATCATAACGATACACAGGACAGTATCTTTAGGGCTAAAGTGCCTGCCCTTGGCTATCGGCTGTATTGGGTGTATCTGGAAGAAGAAAAGGAAGCCATTGCTTCTTCCCTTTCCTGCTCCACTACGCATCTGGAAAATGATTTTATTCGGGCCGAATTTGATCCTGAAACGGGTGCTCTTTGCCATCTGATCCATAAACCCGCCGGCATGGATGCCCTTTTAGGCCCTGCCAGCGCAAAGGCCATGGACATTTCCCATTGCGATACCTGGGCCCACAGTATTTTCAAATTCGATCAGGAAACCGCTTCTTTTGGCCAGGCGGAAATTTCCCTGCTGGAAGAGGGCCCGGTGCGCGTTGGGCTAAAGGTGGTTACGCATCTTGGCGCATCCACCCTGGAACAAAAATATTTCCTCTATGCAAGCAGCGATCAGCTGGACGTGGAAGTTCGGCTGGATTCCCACGAAAAGCATAAGATGATCAAGCTTTGCTTCCCCACCGCCGGGGAACAGGAAATTTCCGAAATTCCCTACGGCGCCATCCCCCGGGATGGCAATGGCAATGAGGAATGCTGCCAGCGCTGGTTCCTGCGGGAAGGAGAAAGGGGCGGCCTTGCCATCCTCAACGACGGCAAATACAGCTACAGCGCCCCGGAAGGAGAGCTTCGCCTCACCATCGCCAACACCTCCATTTTCGCCGATCACTATGGCCAGGAGCAGCGGGATGATTCTTGCCGCTTTATGGATCAGGGAGAAATGTGCTTTGCCTATGCATTGGTTCCCTATGCAGGGAAATGGCAAAATGCCCGCTTGTATCAGCGGGCCGCTCTCCTTAATATGCCCCTGCCCCATGTGACCGAAACCTACCACAAAGGGCCCCTGCCCGCCTGCTACTGCGGCATCCGCGGCACCGATTTTGTGGAAATGGGCGCGCTGAAACGGGCAGAAAATGATGATGGCTATATCCTTAGGGTACACGATGCCCTGGGCCAGGGCGGCAGCGCTCAGATCGAATTGCCTTTGCTTGGCCGCTCCCTGCCGCTTACCTTCACTCCCTTTGAAATCAAAACCATTTTCCTCCCCGACAATGCAGCTCTGCCTTATCAGGAAATGCTACTGACGGAAGAAGGGGAACGTTGAGGGGCTCCCTTGACCCTCCCTCCGGATAGAGCAAAGGCTTCCTCTGGAGGGGAAGCTGTCGCGAAGCGACTGATGAGGTGGAAAGATAGAAAAGAAGAAAGGATTATTTCCACCTCATCCACCGCAAGCGGTCCCCCTTCCCCTCAAAGGGGAAGGCTTTTGAAAACGAGAGAAAATGCCGGTTGGAGAAAGCTTGCTTTCTCTCCCGGCATTTTCTCGTTTTCATTGTGCCCGTGAAATTGCATTTCCGTTTTCTCAAGTTTCTTGCGGAAACCCCAAGGTTTCATAAAATCTGTGTGTCGCATACCGGAGTCCAGAGGAGGCTCTCCTCTGGCGAGGGGTACAGGTGGCGAACCCCCCTGCCCTCGATCAATCGATCTCGATCACGCCGGGATAATAGGTCATAATCTCGGTATCCTGATTGATAAAGGTGGATTGCGCTTCGGCCGGGGGCTGATATTCCTTGCCCTCCACGGCGATTTTCACTTCCTTCACCCCGGGGAACTGAGCAGCCGTAAAAAGAATAGCCCGCAGGGATTGGATGCCGTTTTCCCCTTCCACTGCCTCCATAAATTCTTTGGTGAAATTGATGGTGACCACGCCATTTTTCATATTGACCCCCAGCAGCCCGCAATTCTTGGGCAGCGGAGCTTCCAATCCGCTATCGGCTTTGGGGCCCTTGGCCAATTCCAGGATAGCGGTGGTCACATCGGCGGTGGAAAATACCGTGCGGGTTATTGGCACCAGCATGCGCCCGCTGGCAGAAGGGAAATAAAGCTGCACGGTGGAAGCGCCGGCCCCTGCCATGGTTTCCACGCTTTCCAAATTCAGGTTCGCCCCGGTAAATATGCCGCTTACATCGGTGCCATAGGTGAGCTTGGAGCGCTTTTGCCCATCAAACAGGAAGGATACTTCCTCCACCGAATCAAATTCGCACAGCGTTTGGGCCACGGATTGCACCATCAGGATCTCCTGCTCAGCGCTTAAACAGCTCAGGGCTTCCTTGGATAAATCCACCCGCGCCTTGCCCTCGGCAATATCCAGTTCCATTTGAGTGCCCTCGGGCACGGTGGTTTTTAATCCCAACCGCGCCGCCGCCAAATCATTGGGGCTGGAGGCCACCATCAAGGAAAGAGTGGCCTTGGCGATGCCGTCCGTCTTTTCCACCTGCCGCGTCACCGGCACCAGATATCCATCCCCATCCTGATAATATACGACTACGGACTGGGTTTCGCCCCCGGCTTTTGTGGTATCGGATAGAACGGGGATTTGGGATAAATCCTCTTCATACATGGTGGTGGCCGCCTGATCCTGCTGCAGCGCCAGGGCCACCACCAGGGCGGATGCGCATAAAATCAGCATCCTCTCCACGTCCACCCGCCGGATATTGAGCTTCCATTTCCATTTCATCGCTTTGCACCCCTCATCCATATTAGGCAAGCTGCCCTGATTTCTCCTTGCGCCTATATGTATGGGGAAATGCCTGAAAAGATGCACACTTTATTGAAAAGCTTTCCACCTCATCAGTCACCTCCGGTGACAGCTTCCCCTCCAGGGGAAGCCTAATGAGCATCTTGTCACCACTGCCGTATAGTCAATTTATTGAGCAGATTTTTATCTTTTCCTCTGTTATACTGTTATCAAGCAATACAGCAGGAGGAAATTGATGAAAACAAAAAGCTATTCTCTTCGCATTGACCCAACATTGCTAACTATGCTTCGCAAAATCGCTGTTTATGAAAATCGTTCTATCAACAGGCAAATTGTTTTTATTCTGCAGCAATATGTGGTATCTTTTCAAAAAATGCACAGCGAAACAGAAGGGTGAAAAGTCCGCCCCTTGAGGGCCACATCCTGCCGCCAAAGCCTTCCCCTTGAGGGGAAGGTGGCCCGAAGGGCCGGATGAGGTGGAAATGATTCCGCTTACTCAACAGCTTACCACCGCATCATAAAAAAAAAACCGGACGCAAAACTGCGTCCGGACATAAGCATAACTTGAAAGATTAGATCATCGCGCCATTGTTCACCAGGATCTCCTGGAGCTTCTTCACGTCGATTTCCTTCACATTGCAGCCGCTCTTCTTGGCCAGCGCCGCAGCGGTGCCGGCAGCCTGGCCCAGGGTGACGCAGGTGGGCATAATGCGGTAGGAAGCCTGGGCTTCGTGGGTGGAGGAAATGCAGCGGCCCGCGGTGAGCAGGTTGGTGGTTACCTTGGGGGTCAGGCAGCGATAGGGCACGGTGTAGTATTCGCCATGGGGGAAGTAATAATGGCTGGTGCCGCTGCCGGCGGGATTGTGGATATCGATATCGTAGTTGCAGGCGGTAATGGAATCTTCAAATTTCACGCAGCCCACCAAGTCTTCCTGGGTGAGCACGTATTCGCCCTCGATCATGCGGCTTTCGCGCACGCCGATTTCAGCAGCGGTCATCAGCAGCTGGGCATTCTTGCAGGAAGAGAAATTATCCCTGAGAAAATTGAACATCTCAAACACCTGCTCGCGCACTTCGATCTCCGCCTGGGTCACATCCAAAGCATCCGTGGGATTCTTCTTGATGATGCGGGTGGTGTTGAAATGGAGCACGTGATCCTGGGGCATATTGAATACCAGGATATTCTCCCGGGGGTTCTTGATTTTGCCCTCCGCCTGATACTGCTTATACAGTTCCTGCATGGCAGGGCGCTCTTCAAAGAACTTATCCTTATCAATGCCGTCCAGACGGAAGCACAGGGTCATGGGCTGGCAAAGGTTATCTTCGGGGCGGCCCAGATGATAGGGGCAGCCGCAGAGCACAGCCAGATCGCCGTCGCCGGTGGCGTCGATGAAATAATCCGCTTCATACACCTGCAGGCCGGACTTATTGGCCACGGTGACGGAATTCACCTTGCCGTCATCCTCCACATCGGCGCCGATGAGGTAGGAGTGGAACAGCAGGGTTACGCCCGCTTCCAGCAGCTTACGGTTCAAAAGGATCTTCACATATTCCTCGTTGAACATCATCTTTCTTTCATCGATCATGCCGCCCATTTTGCAAAGGTCTTCCACGATCTCGGTGAAGATGCCCTTGGAAAGAAGGATCTTTTCCTTGGTTTCGGGGTTCAAGGTCCAATAGGGCATGAAGGGGTTCACCAGGCAGCCCACAGCCGCGCCGCCCAGGCAATTATTCTTATCAAAAAGCAGCACCTTGGCGCCTTCACGGGCAGCCGCCAGGGCAGCAGAAGCGCCGGCAAAACCGCCACCGGCCACAATCACATCATATTTTACACTCATGATCCAATTCCACCTTTCATTTTTTCTTCATTATAAGATGCTAAAGAGCGGATGTCTTATAAAAAGGAAAGAATAACATTGCACAAAAGAAGGATTATTGCTATAATAAAGAAAAATATCTTTCTTTTGTGGAGGAATTCATGGAGAATGACGTCTTTTCTCTGCAGGAAATGATCCGGCTTTTGTGCCAGGGCACGCAAATTCACGTATGCATCCATGATATTGCCGGGGCCCTGGGGGCCAAAGAGCTGCAATTGCCCTCCGCATTCCGGGTGCACGCCACCCGCTTTTGCGATTTGGCCAAATCATCCACCTTGGGCAACAGCCTATGCATGCGCTGCAAGGCCCGGGCCAATAAGGCCGCCATCCTGAAAAAATGCCTTTTTTCAGGCTACTGCCCCTATGGGCTGTATGAAATTGCCAAGCCGGTGGTGATGGACGGGGAAGTGGTGTGCATCATCTATCTGGGCAATCTCATGCCCGATCGGGAGGAGGCCGTATGCCGGGTGCAGAATACCTGCTGCATCACCGGCGCCGACGCCCATGCCCTGCTTAAGGAGCTTGACCACGCCCAAACCGTATGGGATCTTGCGGCCTGCGAGCGCATCGCCCTGGCCCTGGACAGCTACATCCGCCTGCTCCTGAACCGCACCGATTGGCCCAAACAAAAAAAGGCCGATCCCGGGTGCCGGAGAAAGGCCCGGGAGGTGGCCGAATATATTACCGCCAATTTCAGCCAGGATCTATCGCTGAAACAGCTGGCTGATTTATATTTTGTGAATGAAAAATATCTGGGCAAGGTGTTCCAATCCGAAATGGGGGAAACCATGCGCCAGTATCTCAACCGCATCCGCCTCACCAATGCCGCAAGGCTTCTGCGCAACAGCGATCTGTCGGTATTGAATATCGCCATGGACTGCGGCTTTCAGAATATTCCCTATTTCAACCGCATGTTCATGGGCCGCTATCAGATGACGCCCCTGCAGTATCGCCGGAAATACAGCAATATGAGCAAGGAGAGCGCCCTGGCAGCAGAGGGCAGCCAGAATAAGGCTTAAAAAAACGCTTACAGGATGCCCAGGTGTTCCAGCAGGATCTTCAGGCCCATCAGGATCAAAATTCCGCCCCCCAGCAGCTCCGCCTTTTTTTCATATCTGCTGCCAAAGAGGCTGCCCATCTTCACGCCGCCCATGGAAAGCACGCAGGTGATCACGCCGATAAAAGAAATGGCCCACCAGATATTCACGCTCAAAAATGCAAAGGTAACGCCTACCGCCAAAGCATCAATGCTGGTGGCAATGGCCAGGGGCAGCATAGCCTTCACGGAAAGGGCGCAATCGGGGCATTCCTCTTCCTTTTTGCTCAAAGCTTCCCGGATCATATTGCCGCCGATCACCGCCAGCAGCACAAAGGCAATCCAATGGTCATAGGCCATGATGCTGTCCTTAAACTGAGCGCCGATCAGATAGCCGATCAGGGGCATCAGCGCCTGAAAGCCGCCAAACCAAAGGCCCACCGTGCCGGCATTTTTCAGCGTCACCTTTTTCAGCGCCAGCCCCTTGCAGATGGATACCGCAAAGGCGTCCATGGAAAGGCCCAGGGCGGTGAGAAACAAAGTAAGCATATCCATGGTGCATTTCCTCCTTGACATTGAAAAAGACCCATCGGGACAGCAAAAAAGTTGCTGTCCCCTGGGTCTTGCTGTTTCAGGTAATACCAGATATCAATCAGTGTGTTGATATTACCACGGCGCTTTCCCGCCGCCAACTACTCCCCCACAGGGTATGAAATCCGCCCAGCGGATATGATGGCTTACGCCAGCACCTCGCCGTCGTTTTCCACGGAGATGGTTTCCACATTGCGGATGGCCCAACGGGCAACCGTCATTTCGGTGGGCTGAGCATTCTTCTGGCCGATAGCCAGGGTGATGGTATCTTCCTTGATGCCAACGATGGTGCCATAGATGCCGCCGATGGTGGTCACACGATCGCCATGCTTGAGGCTATCCAGCATTTCCTTCACTTTCTTATCCTTCTTTTTCTGGGGACGGATCAGCATGAAGTAAAACACCACGCCCATCAGCACCAGAGGCAGCACCATCTGCAGAATCGCAGCAGCAGGGCTCATTTCTTCGGGATTCACAGCAGCAGTGGCTTCAGCGAACGCAGTAGAAATACCAAGCAATTTTTCCAGCATGAGAAGTAAACCGCCTTTCAAACATAGATGAACGAGTATATTATATAATGAAACGCGCCGAAAGTAAACCCCAAATTGCAGATAAAATGAATGGTTTCTTTTTGTTTCATCCCGTTGCAGGGCTTTTCGGATTATGCTATAATGCAAATTGGTGCAGTATGCATCCAAGCACCATCAAGCAATCACAATCAAAGGGGATTTTTACCTATGGCAGACGCCATTATTTCGCTGGATCATGTATCCTACGCCTATGAGGAAAACGGCCCGGAAGCCGTGCGGGACGTTTCCTTTTCCGTGCCCCGGGGGGCCTTTTATGCCATCCTGGGCCAGAATGGCTCGGGCAAATCCACCCTGGCCAAATTGATCAACGGCTTATATATGCCCACCAAAGGCGTCGTTACCGTGTGCGGCATGAATACCCAGGATGAAAAAAACACCTGGGAAATCCGCAGAAAAGCCGGCATGGTATTCCAGAACCCGGATAACCAATTGGTGGCCACCATTGTGCGGGACGACGTGGCCTTTGGCCTGGAAAATATCGGCGTGCCCACCGAGGAAATGCCCGCCCGCATCGATCAGGCCCTCACCGACGTAGGGATGCTTTCCTATGCCCAGCGCGCTCCCCACAATCTTTCCGGCGGGCAAAAGCAGCGGGTGGCCATTGCCGGGGTGTTGGCCATGCGCCCGGAAGCGATTATTTTTGATGAATCCACCGCCATGCTGGATCCACAAGGCCGAAAAGAAGTGCTCCAGGCCGTGCAGCGGCTGAATCGGGAGCAGGGCATCACGGTGCTGTGGATCACCCATTTTATGGAGGAAGCCGCTCTGTGCGAGCAGGTATATGTGATGCATCAGGGCCGGTTTGTGCTCTCCGGCTCGCCCAGGGAAGTATTTGCCGATGCGGAAGCCCTCCGGGAATATCGGCTGGATGCCCCCCCCATGGCCCGGCTTTCCCAGCAGCTGAAAAAGGCGGGCATGCCCCTGAGAGACGGCATTTTAACCACAGAAGAAATGGCAGAGGAGGTGCTGCGGCTATGCAAGTAACCTTGGAAAACGTCACCCACACCTATCAGCCCGGCAGCCCCTTTCAGGCTACCGCCATTGAAAATGTGAGCCTCACCATCAATCCCGGGGAATTTCTGGCCCTGATCGGGCACACGGGCTCGGGAAAATCCACCCTGGCCCAGCATATCAACGGCCTGCTTCGCCCCACTACCGGCCGGGTGCTCATTGACGGAAAGGATATCCATGAAAAAGGCTTTGACAAGCGGGAAATCCGCAAAAATGTGGGGCTGGTATTTCAGTATCCCGAGCATCAGCTCTTTGAAGAAACGGTGGCTAAGGACGTGGCCTTTGGCCCCAAGAATCTGGGCCTCTCCGGCGAGGAAATTGACGAGCGGGTGAAGGAGGCCCTGGAACGAGTGGGCCTCCCCTATGATCAGGTGGCCGAAAAATCCCCCTTTGAATTATCTGGCGGCCAGATGCGAAGGGTGGCCATTGCGGGCGTATTGGCCATGCGTCCCAAGCTGCTGGTATTGGATGAGCCCGCCGCCGGGCTGGATCCCCAGAGCCGGGAGGATATGCTCTCCCTGATTCTGGGGCTGCACCGGCAAGGCACGGCAGTGGTGATGGTGTCCCATTCCATGGATGATGTAGCCCGTTTTTCCACCCGTGCGGTGGTGATGGAAAAGGGAAAAGTGGCTATGGATGGCACGCCGGTGGAAATTTTCAGCCATGCCGAAAAGCTTGAAAAAATGGGGCTGGATGTGCCCGGCATTTGCCGCCTGGGCATTTTGCTAAGGGATCATCAGCTTCCCTTCCCCGAAAATATTTTTAGGGAGCAGGACGCCCTTGCGGCCATCCTTTCCCTTTGGAAGGGGGATCGCCATGCTCAATAATATTACGCTGGGCCAGTTTTATCCTAGCAACAGCCTGGTGCATCAATTGGACCCCCGGATGAAAATTTTGCTGCTGGTGGCGCTGATCGTGGGCATTTTCCTGGCCCAGAATTTACTGGCCTTTCTGCCCATTATCCTCTTCCTGATTCTGGCCGCCAAATTATCCACCATTCCCTTTGCCATGCTGATCAAGGGAATTAAGCCCCTTCGCTTTATCCTGATTTTCACTTTTGTGCTCAATCTCTTTTTTCTGCAGGGGGAAACGGTGCTGCTGAATCTGGGCTTTGCCCAGATCAAAACGGAAGCGGTGGTTTCCGCCATCCACTATTGCCTCCGGCTGGTGCTGCTGGTATTGGCTTCCAGCCTGCTCACCCTCACCACCGCCCCCATCGTATTAACCGATGGCCTGGAGCGGCTGCTCTCCCCTTTGCGGGTGATTCATTTTCCTGCTCATGAAATGGCCATGATGATGAGCATTGCCCTGCGCTTTATTCCCACCCTTCTGGAAGAAGCGGATAAAATCATGAAAGCGCAAACTGCCCGAGGCGCGGATTTTGAATCGGGCAATCTCCTCAATCGGGCCAAAGCCATGGTGCCCCTGCTGGTGCCCCTGTTTGTGAGCGCATTCCGCCGGGCGGGGGATCTGGCCATGGCCATGGAAGCCCGCTGCTATCATGGCGGCGAAGGGCGCACCCGGCTGCGGGTACTGAAAATGGGCAAAAACGATGGCCTTTCCGCCCTTGTGATGGCCGTGCTCATTGTGCTCACCGTGCTTTGCTCCCGCATTTACTGATGAATCCATCCAAAGGAGAACACCCATGGAAAAAACAAAAAAAGCTCCCATTGCCAATGGCATTACGGAGGGGATCATTTGGCAGCAGATTCTCACTTTCTTTTTCCCCATCCTGCTGGGCTCCCTTTTCCAGCAGCTTTATAACACGGCCGATGCTATGATCGTGGGCAAATTCGTGGGCAAGGAGGCCCTGGCCTCCGTAACCGGCTCCCCCTCCACCCTGATTAACCTGATCATTGGCTTTTTTGTGGGCCTGGCCTCCGGTGCTACCGTAATCATTTCCCAATTTTTCGGTGCAAAAAACGAAAAAGACGTAAACCGCACGGTGCACACCGCCCTGGCCCTTGCCATTACTGGCGGCCTGGTGCTGACCATCGCAGGCTATCTGCTCACCCCCGCCATGCTTCGCTGGATGAGCACCCCTGCCGATACGATTCAGGGCTCCACTACCTATCTGCGCATCTATTTCTTGGGCACGGTGCCCTCCATGATCTATAACATCGGCGCGGGCATTCTTCGTGCCGTGGGAGATTCCAAGCGCCCGCTGTATTTCCTGATCGTGGCATGCCTCACCAATATTATTTTGGATCTGCTGTTTGTAATAGGGTTTGAAATGGGGGTGGCAGGAGCAGCGATGGCCACCATCCTCTCCCAGCTGGTCAGCGCAGTGCTGGTCATCATTGTGCTCATGCGCAGCCATCAGGCCTATCAATTGTTCCCCCAGCGCATCCGCTTCCATGGGGATCTGATGAAAAAAGTGATCCACATCGGCCTGCCCGCCGGGCTGCAATCGGTGATGTACGGGCTGTCTGTGGTAATTATTCAAGTAAATTTGAACTCCTTTGGCACGGATGTGGTGGCCGGTAACGGCGCCTGGGGCCGCATGGACGGCATTATGTGGATGGTGATCGACGCCTTTGCCATTTCCGTCACCACCTTTGTTGGGCAGAACTTTGGCGCCCGGAAATTTGACCGGATGAAAAAAGGCGTGCTCCAATGCCTGGGCATGGCAGCCATCGGTGTAATCACCCTCAGCGCCATTTTCCTGATTTTCGGCGAAACACTCTTCCATCTCTTTGCCAGTGAAGAAGCGGTAATCCAGGAGGGCATGCGTATTCTGCGTATGATCGCTCCCTGCTTCATTCTCTATCTCTGCGCAGGTATCTTCTCCGGGGCCGTGCGGGGAGCCGGCGATTCCATCAATCCCACCATCATGACGGTATTTGGCGTAGGCGTGCTGCGATTGGTCTGGCTCTTTGCCGTAGTGCCCATGAACAACACCGTGGAAATGACCCTGTTCAGCTATCCCCTTACCTGGACGGTTACCTCCCTTATGTTTATCATCTATTATTTCAGAGGCGGCTGGCTGAAGCGCTGCAAGAAGAAAGCAGGCTTTATCTAAACAAGAAAGGCTCTCAAGCAAAACTTGAGAGCCTTTCTTCAAAAAATAAACTGGGAGACAAACGCTGATAAAGACCTCGCCAGATAATATCCCTATTGCTTTTCGGAAGGGGTGCAGGGGAAACTGCTTTTGGCTTCAAAAGCGGTTTCCCCTGCTATTTTTCATTTACTTCCGCAGCTTCGCACGCATATGGGCAAGGCGGTTGAGAGCCTCCTGAAGGGTGGCCTCCTGCTTGGCAAAATGCAAGCGGATCAGGTGATTCACGGGCTCATTGAAGAAGCTGGAGCCGGGCACCGCGCCCACGCCCACCTTCTTTGCCAGATCCTCGCAGAAAAGAAGATCGCTTTCATAGCCGTATTCCGAAATATCCAGCAGCACATAATACGCGCCCTGGGGATCGGTGTGGACGATCTTCAGATCATCCAGGCCTTTGAGGAAAAGATTGCGCTTTTTCGTGTACACATCCTGAAGCGCTTTGTAATAATCATCCCCGAAATTGAGCCCGGTTACGGCTGCTTCCTGGAGGGGCGCAGCGGCGCCCACGGTGAGAAAATCATGCACCTTCCGGGCCACGTCAATAATCTCAGGGGAAGCGATGATATAGCCCAGCCGCCAGCCGGTGATGGAATAGGTTTTGGAAAGGGAGGAGCAGGAAATGGTGCGCTCAAACATGCCGGGCAGCGTAGCAAAATACACGTGCTCATGGGGCGCATACACGATATGCTCGTACACTTCATCTGTGATCACATAGGTATCATATTTTTCCGCCAGATGGGCAATAAATTCCAGTTCTTTGCGGGTAAATACCTTACCGCAGGGATTGGAGGGATTGCACAGAATCAGGGCCTTGGGATTCTGGCGAAAGGCGGCCTCCAATTCATCAGGGTTGAAATTAAATTCCGGAGGATACAGGGGCACATAGATGGGCTGTGCCCCGGAAAGAATGGCATCCGCCCCATAGTTTTCATAGAAAGGAGAAAACACCACCACTTTGTCCCCGGGATCGGTGACAGTCATCATGGCGGCCATCATGGCTTCGGTGCTGCCGCAGGTAACCACGATCTGGGAAGCAGGATCGATGGAAATACCCATAAAGCGGCTCTGCTTTTGGGCCAGGGCCTCGCGGAAGTTCTGCGCGCCCCAGGTGATGGCATACTGATGGGGCAATTGGACGGTGTTGCTCAGGGCATCCAATATCTCCTTGGGCGGATCAAAATCCGGAAAGCCCTGGGAAAGATTAACCGCATGATACTGGAGGGATACCCGGGTCATGCGGCGGATCACGGAATCGGTAAAGGTAGCCGTGCGGCTGGAAAGCTTTTTCATGGCGGAGCCTCACTTCAAATAAGAAATATGATCGTTGAGAATGTGCTTGGGATCCAGGGCCGCCTTCACGGCGCGCATGGCAAAGAGATTGTCTTCCGCAGTGTTTTTTAGGAAATAGGGGCGCTTGGCAATGCCCACTCCGTGCTCCCCGGAAGTGAGCCCGCCCAAGGCATAGGCCTTGTCGTAAAGGGTGTTCATCACCGCGTGAAGATCCTTTTCCCAGGTTTCGTCATCTCGATCTTCCCGCATCACGCAAAGGTGCACGTTGCCATCCCCTGCGTGGCCGAAGGAGATCATCTTCACGCCGCTTTTTTCTTCCGTTTCATGCACGAAAGCGATAAATTCCGCCGTCTTGTCAATGGGCACCACCAGGTCCACAGGCTCCTGCTGGGAAACGGCCTCCACTGCTTTCACAAAGCAGCCCCGCACCCGCCAGATATCCTGAGCCAGGGCAGGATCGGAAAGGGGAATGAAATCAATGGCGCCGGAGGCTTCCGCCACAGCCTTCACCCGCTTCACACTGGCATCCACCTGATCCTGGAAGCCGTCAAAGGTGAGGAGGATATAGGCCTTGGCCTCTTTGCAGGGGAAGGAAATGCCGGTAAACTTTTCCCCCAATTCTACCACGCTGCGCTCAATAAATTCAATGGCCGTGGGGCCCACATTGGCCTTGATAATGGCGTGAACGCTGCGGATGCCGGTTTTGAGATCGCCATAGGGCAACAGCACGGAAAGGGAGGTTTCAGGCTTGGGGATCAGCTTCAAAATGCACTTGGTAATCACGCCCAGGGTGCCCTCGGAGCCAATGAAGAGATGCTTCATGGAAAGGCCGCTGGCATCCTTCACGTTTTTCGTGCCCGCCTGAATCACGCGCCCATCCGCCAGCACCACTTCCAGGCCGCGCACATAATCCCGGGTGACGCCGTATTTCACTGCCCGCATGCCCCCGGCATTGGTGGCGATATTGCCCGCAATGGTGGCCAGCTTTTCACCGGGATCGGGGGGATAGAAAAGGCCCAGAGCTTCCACCTGCTGCTGGAAATCCTGGAGCACCACCCCAGGCTCCACCGTGGCGGTGAAGGTTTCTTCATCGATGGAAAGCACATGATTCATCAAAGAAAAATCCAGCACGATGCCCTTTTCCCTTGGCACGGTGGAACCCACCAGATTGGTGCCGGCACCCCGGGGAGTGACGGACAACTGATGGGCATAGGCAAAACGCATCAAGGCAGACACTTCTTCCGTGGATACGGGAAACACCAGCGCCCCGGCCTCGCCCTTTAAGCGGCCCAGGGAATCGGAAAGATATTTTTCATCGATATTTTGAAGAACTACCCGATTTTCATCGGGGATCAATTCGTACAGTTTGTTCAGCATAAAACCTCCACGCTTCACGGGGACATTGCTATCTCGATGATTCACCATACATCCCGAATCGGTTTTGGGAAGGGGCATGGGGAAACCGCTTTTGACTCAAAAGCGGTTTCCCCATATATTGCTTATTCGGCCTTCACTTCTTCGGCAGCTTCAGCTTCCCATACCAGATGGAAGAAGCCCTTGAAGGTGGTGTTGGCCACTTCGCTGGTCACATCGGAGCAGAATACTTCGGCCACCCGCTTGTAAACGGGATTTTCGATATCCTGGGTGCGCACTGCAATCACGCAGATGAAGGATTCATTGGAAAGATCAATGGTTTCATAGAAGATGGCGCTTTCGGGATCCACCCCATAGCTGGCGGCATAGTTACCGTTGATCACGGCGGCATCCACTTCGGTGAGGAACTGATAGGTCATGGCAGCGTTCACGGGCTCCAATTCCACCTTGGCGTCCACGATATGTTCAATATTGGGGGTGCCCTCGTATTCGGAAAGGGTGAGCAGGCCGGCATTGGCCAGCAGGATCAGAGCGCGGCCATAATTGGTAGCATCATTGGGCACCACCACGGTGAGCTTCTTGCCCGCATCGGCAGCTGCAACCAGGTCTTCAATGGTATCATAGGCAGCGGAATAAATATTCATGGTGATCACAAAGGTATCCGCCAGCACGGTGAGATCGTAATTATTGGTGGTGGTATCGTTGTTGAAGTAGGCATGATGCTGGAACGCATTCATGCTGATGGAGCCATCGTTCAGGGCATTGTTGGGCAGAGCGAAATCGGAGAACTGCTCCAATTCCACAATGATATTTTCCTTGGCCAATTCTTCAATGGCGGGCTCCCAGAGGTCTTCATAGAAAGCACCGGTAACGCCGATGGTCACAGTGATCTTTTCTTCCGCCAGGGACAGGGTGGGAACCAAAGCCAGGGTTAGAGCCAGAATAAACGCAAATACCTTTTTCATGATGATTTCCTCCAATATTATTTTAATGCGTGGTTTTTTTAGCAATCAGGGTGCCAATCGCCTGGATAATCGTAACGATCACTACGATCACAATCACCGAAGCCCATACGATATCCATGCGGTTGTAGTTGTAGCCGTAGGTAATGGCGTAATCCCCCAGGCCGCCGGCCCCCACATAGCCCGCCATGGCGGTGAGGCCGATGAGGCTGATGAGGGTAATGGTGGCGCCCCGGGCGATGGCGGCGGCGCCTTCTTTCAGGTATACCCTGAAGATGATCCCCAAGGGGCTGACCCCCATGGACTTGGCCGCCTCGATGAGCCCGCCGTTTACCCCTGCCAAAGCGCTTTCCACCTGGCGGGAAAAGAAGGGAACGGAACCCACCACCAAAGGAACGATCACGCCCTTGATGCCGATCCGGGTGCCCATGATGAATTTGGTAATATTCATCAGGAATGCAATCAGGATCACAAAGGGAATGGAGCGGAAAAGATTAATCAGCTTATCCAAGATCTGAAAAGCAATGGGACAATCCATGATGCCGCCCTTTTTGGTAACGGTCAGCATCACCCCCAATACCAGGCCAAACACCAGCATCAGCGCGCCGGACCAGCCCGTCATGATCAATGTTTCCTCAATGCTTTCCAAGAATTTATCCGGCTTATCCATCACATGAGGAAACCAGCTTTCAAGAATTGCCATGAGAAAGCACCTCCACATCCACGTTTCTATTCTTGAGATATTCGATGGCATCGGGAATTTTCTCCGTTTGCCCGGTAGCGATCACAATGAGCTCGCCCAGCAAATGATTGCCGATCCATTCGATATTGCCGAAGATAATATTCATATCCACCCCGTATTCCCGGGATACGGTGGAAACCAGGGCCTCCGCCGCGCTGGTATCCAGATACTTGAGGCGGATGATCTGCTCCCCAGGGTTGAGCTTATTGAAAGAATCGTTTTCCGCCAGAAATTCCTGCACCCGGGAAAGATTGGAAGCGGTGTTAATAAAGGATTGGGTGATGGGCTTCTGAGGATTGGCGAATACGGAGTATACCTCGCCTTCCTCCACCACTCTTCCCGCCTCCATCACGGCTACCCGCTGGCAAAGCTCCTTCACCACCTGCATCTGATGGGTAATCACCACGATGGTGATGCCCGTTTCGGCATTGAGCTTTTTCAAAAGCTTCAAAATGGAAGTGGTGGTCTGGGGGTCCAGAGCGCTGGTAGCTTCATCGCAAAGGAGCACTTTGGGATCACTGGCCAGGGCCCGGGCGATGGCCACCCGCTGCTTTTGGCCCCCGGAAAGCTGGGAGGGATAGGTATCGGCCTTATCTTCCAATTCCACGAATTTGAGCAGCCCCCTGGCTTTTTCTAGGATAGCCTTGCGGCTCATGCCGGAATAGCGAAGAGGAAAGGCCACATTATCCAATACCGTGCGGGTAGCAAAAAGATTAAACTGCTGAAAGATCATGCCGATCTTTTTCCGCTCCTGATTGAGCCGGCGGCCTTTCAGGCGGGTCAGTTCCTGGCCGTCCACCGTAACTTTCCCGCCGGTGGGCTTTTCCAAGAGATTCATGCAGCGCACCAGGGTAGATTTGCCGGCCCCGGAGAAGCCCACGATGCCGTAAATTTCTCCTTTGTTGATATGCAGGCTCACATCATTTACTGCATGCACCTTGCTGGCCCCTTCAAAGGTTTTGCTCACATGGGATAGATCGATCATTTTATTGCTTCATCCTCTCATAAAGAAAAAGCAGGAAGCCCTTCTGCTTCCTGCTTTTTGCCCCGATTTGCCTATGGCTATTAAAACCGGGCGGAAGAGAAACGGCCATGAAAATACGCGCCAAAACGCATGCACATGCTGCACATGCACATCATCATAGCCATCATCATCGCTACGGAAAACGTCATCACGGTGTTCCTCCCTTCCTCCAGTATACCTCTTAGGATGAAGTGATTATAAACGGAGCAAGCGTATTTGTCAAGGGGCTTGAAGAGGGATTTACAATTTGCCTTGCCCTTTTTGTGTGAAATACGGAAATTCCCCGGCCAGATCAGCCGGGGAATACAATAGAAATGCAATTTTACAGGGGACGAATGAGAATGAGGGGGGTGAGCTCATCGCCCTGGCCGGAGGGATTATCCTGCATAGCATCCTGAATTTCCTCATCGGTGAGAGGGAAATTCTTGGATTTACCAAGCTGATCCCGCTGGATATCGTTGGCGTCCATGAGCACTACGGGAATACCGGTGGCCTTGGTAAGCTCATCACAAAGTTCATCCGGATTTTCGGGATTGATCAGGGCCATCTGCTTGTATACGTCAAAGCTGGAGCGGAAATAGAAGCCGTCAATGCCGCCCACGCCCTTGCCGCACACCTTGTAGAACACGCCCTTGATGCCAAAGGGCTTGGTGAGAGCAGAGCAGACCACGGCCAGCAGCACCCGGGGCAGGCCGCAGATATCGATCACCAGCTGCAGCTTGTAGGGCTCATGCATGCCAACGCCGGTATGATTGATGGCGGCAAAGCGCCACAGGAAATTGGCCCAGAAACCGGGCTTCACTTCATCCCGGGTCTTCACCGATTCCACGCACATGCACATCACCTTGGCGCCGAAGGAAAGCAGATCCCCTTCTTTGTACAGGGGCCGCACGTATTTTTCCACCAGTTCCACCTGGCTTTCGCCACGCTGCACAAAGTGGGTCTGGATCGCCAGGCGGGAATACTTCTTCCCATTCTTGCCTTCCACCACGCCGCGGTCAAAGTATACCACGCCGTTTTCTTCTCGGCGCTGCTCTTCCAAATTCCGGGAAGGAATGATACCCATAAAAACTACCTCCAAACAAAAGGAAAGGATGCCCTATTCTACAACGGAATATGCATATTTGTCAAATTTCTGGCATAAAAAACATGGGAGGGATGCTTGTGACCCAGGAACATTGGCTTTTTTTGCTGGGAATCGCCCTGATGCTGGGGCTTTTGCTGGCTTTTACCCTGAATCACCGGCCTCAGAGCAAAGCTTATCGGTGGACGCAGAGAATCTTTTGGAGCCTGGTATTTTTGCAAGGATGCAGTATGGCGGGATGGCTGGGCGTGAACGCCGTGAACCTTGCGATCACCGCAGCGCTGGGGATCCCCGGAGGATGTACACTTTTGGTGCTATCCTTGATATAACAAACTGGGGGAAGCAAGCTAAATATACCGGCAAACTTTTTATCCCAGCCGCTTTTCGGAGGGGGTAAAAGGGGGAACCGCTTTTGGCTCAAAAGCGGTTCCCCCTTTATAATTCCATCACCCGAAGCGTTTCTCAAGCTCTTCGTATTTTTCGTGGGTGATGAGCGCATCGTGATCGGTGCCTTCCAATTGCACCACATAGGTCCATCGCCCATAGGGGGTGATGTTTTTGATACGGCGAAGATTGATGATATAGCTTTTGTGGCAGCGGAAGAATAATTCCGGATCCAGCCGGGCCTCCGTTTCCGCCAGGGTTTCAGAAAGCACATAGCGCCCGCCATTTTGGCTGTAGATCACGGTGGATCTTTCTTCCCTTTGCACCAAGAGAATATCGGCTATATCAATAAAGGTGACCCCGTCCCGATGGCGCAGCATCAGCCGCCCGGCGGCATTTTTCGCCTGGGAAGGCTTGGGCGCGGGCAGGGGCGCTTCCGCCGCCCTGTGCAGCCGCTTTTCAATGCGCAGAAGGGTTTTATTGAGCCGATCCAGCTTAAAAGGCTTCACCAAATAATCAAAGGCATACACTTCAAAGGCCTCGCCCATATACTCCTCATGGGCCGTGGCGAAAATCAGAATGCAGGCCGGATTCTGATCCTGAATCTGCCGGGCGCATTCAATGCCCGTCTTTCCCGGCATATCCACATCCAGAAACACCACCTGGGGACGGCACTTTTCATACAGCGCCATGGTTTCCTCTCCATCCGCCGCTTCCCCCGCCACAAAAAATCCGTCCATGGCCTGAATTTTCTTGCGCAGGATCAGCCGCATGCCGGGATCATCATCGGCAAGCAGGCAGGAAATGAGGTTTTTTTCACTCATGCCCTTCTCCTTCCATAGCCCCGGGGACGGCTGAGAATTTCACCAATGATTACGCCCTTTACCAGATCCTGGGCCCAGACAGGCCTGCTTTCTGCTTCCAAAGCAGGAGTCGCTTCCTCCTGCTCATCCTCCAGCATATATTCATGGCAGGCGTCCTCCCCTTCCGGGCCGATGACGGCCGGGGCAGGCGTCCTCTGGAACATAGGAACGGGATTTTGCACGGCAACGGTAGATGTGGGCGGCGGCACAGCTTCCGCAGGCGCAGGAGCCGATGAAACCGTTTTCCGCTTTGTAAACGGCTTTGCTTTTTTCTGCATCTTGGCAAAGGCGGATAAGATGCTGATGATCACCACGATAATCGGAAGAATACCATCCATCATCCCAGCCTCCTTTCATTCATGATCGCTCAGAACCGGGCATGCAGGCCTCTCCCGCATGCCCGATTCCTCCTATTTTTCTTTATTTCTTGGGGCTCTTGCGGATGGCTTCATCCAGGGGCTGATTACTTTCCATGGCAGGAGTGGTCGCCTTGGCGATGCCGGTGCGCATTTCGGTATCGGCAATGGTATTTTGCATCTGATAATAATCCATCACGCCCAGCTTTCCTTCCCGCAAAGCTTCCGCCATGGCCAGAGGCACCTGCGCCTCGGCCTCCACCACCTTGGCCCGCATTTCCTGTACAGCGGCCTTCATTTCCTGCTCGTGGGCCACGGCCATGGCCCGGCGCTCTTCCGCCTTGGCCTGGGCGATGCGGCGGTCGGCCTCCGCCTGATCCATTTGGAGCTGTGCGCCAATATTGCGGCCCACATCCACATCGGCAATATCAATGGAAAGGATTTCATAGGCAGTGCCCTTATCCAGGCCCTTGTTCAATACGGTCTGGCTGATGAGATCGGGGTTTTCCAGCACAGCCTTATGGGTATTGGATGAGCCAATGGTGGTTACAATGCCTTCGCCCACCCGGGCGATAATGGTTTCTTCCCCGGCGCCGCCTACCAGACGCTCAATATTGGTGCGCACAGTGATGCGGGCCTTGGCGCGCAATTCGATACCATCCTGGGCAATAGCAGCCACAGGGGGCGTTTCAATCACCTTGGGCAATACGCTCATCTGCACGGCCTGGAGCACATCCCGGCCCGCCAGATCGATGGCGCAGGCGGTGGTGAAGGAAAGATTGATGCTGGCCTGCTTGGCAGAAATCAGGGCGTTGATCACCCGTTCCACATTACCGCCCGCCAGGAAGTGGGTTTCCAGCATATCGGTGGATACATCCAGGCCAGCCTTTCGGGCCTTGATATAAGCGTTCACGATCTTCTGGGGAGAAATGCGGCGGAAGCGCATACCAATCAGAGAAATAATGCGCACAGCCGCGCCGGACGCCCGGGCGTTAATCCACAGCCCCAGGGGCACATAGCGGAAAAATACGGCGGCCAGTACCACCACAACGGCAACGATGATGAACCAGAGAATCAAAAAGTCTTCCATAATTTTCCCCTCCTGAATTTTTCTTCAAAGGCCCTTATCAGCCCTTTGTTTCCCGAACCACAATGCGATTGCCCTCTACCTGGATTACCTTTACTTTGGTGCCCTTGGTCATATAGCTGGCCTCGGATACTACATTCAGGCGTACCCCATCAAATTCTGCAATCCCGGCAGGGTTCAACACCGTCATAGTTTCCCCTTCCCGGCCCATGAGCGCTTCCCTTTCTTCGTTTTCCGCAGCCCGGGATACGTCATTTAAAATCAGCGCAGATTTGGCCAATTTTCCGTGGGACGCCGATTTTACCGAAACCGATATGCATATGCCCGCCAGGGCCAGAGCGATCAATGTAACCCCCAGCCCGGCCGCCACGCCATAGCTTATCCAGGTCATCACAATGCCGGCGGAAAGCAAAATCAGCCCGGCGATGCCCGGCAGCCCAAAACCCGGTAAAAATACCTCCAGCACCAGCAGCGCCACGCCTACCAGCAGGCATAAAATCAAGGGCAGGTTGGTGAGAATAAAATCCATCACAGCCTCCATAAAATAAACCCCTTTCTCCTTTCTTTGATGGCTTTATCATAGCACGAAAAAGAATGGGAGAAAAGGGGTTTTGATTCAAAACATCATTTTCCCGTTCCAATTGTCAGGGATGCAGCCAACTGCATCACATCCTGCTCATATACCGGCGCCAGGGCCCGGCGATAGATGATGGAGGCAGGATGATACAGGGCAAAAAGGGGAATGCCCGATCGGCTTTCATGCCATACCCCATGGTAATCCCCAATGGTGGCTTTATCTTCTGTGAGGGCTTTTAAAGGCACATTGCCAAGGGTCACCAGGGCCTTTGGCTGCACCGCTTCAATTTCCCTAAGCAGCCAAGGGGTAAAGAGGGAAAGCTCCTCCTTATTGGGGGCGCGATTGCGCAGCCGCCCGGTGGCTCCCCGCTCCGCAGGCCTGATCTTTACCACATTGGAAACAAAAATTTCCTCCCGGGAAAGATGGGCCAATTGCAGAAATTCATCCAGATTTTTTCCTGCCTTGCCCACAAAGGGCCGCCGCTTGATCACTTCCGTTTCCCCGGGAGCCTCTCCGATGAGCATCAGCAAAGGATGATCGCGCTTTCCATCCCCCAGCACCAGGGGCTTATCCTCCCCAGGCCAGAGGGGCTTGAAAAAATCCTGCATTTCCTGATAGACCATTGATAAATTGGGCATTGGGACCTCCGTTCATTCCCATCAAGCATGGGGCGAGAATACGGGATAACTAATGATGAAATAATCCAATTGGTTTTCGGGTGGGCGCGGGAGGGGGCTTTTGACTCAAAAGCCTCCTCCCGCCTTTATTTCTTCCATCTTGTCCCGCACGGCCTTCAGATCCTGCCAAGCATCCCTCTTTTTGGATTCGTCCCGAAGCAGTGCGGCGGGATGATAGGTGGGCATAAAATACACGCCCTTCTTTTCCACCCACTTGCCCCGATCCCGGGTGATGCGGACCTGATCCCCCAGAACGGCCCTTGCGGCAGTGGCGCCCAAAAGCACGATCACCTTGGGCCTCACCAGCAAAAATTGCTTGCGCAAAAAGGGCATGCAGGCAGCGGCTTCCTCCGGGGACGGAACCCGGTTTTGAGGCGGGCGGCACTTGACGATATTGCAGATATACACCTGCTCCCGGGTGTAGCCCATGGCCAAAATCATTTTGGTGAGCAATTGCCCGGCAGCCCCCACAAAGGCCAGCCCCTGCAAATCTTCCTCCGCTCCGGGACCCTCGCCGATAAACATCAATTCGGCATTCCCGTTTCCCTGGCCCGGCACCTTGTGATGAATTTGGCGGCATAAGCCGCACTGGGCGCAGGCCTCAATCTGCTGATGCAATGAATCCCAGGAGAGCTCCATGGCCTCGCCTCCTTTTCAGTATGCCCAGAGAAAATATGCTTAAAAATCTTTCGTTATAAAAATCGGGTGCGCAGGATGGAAAATGTGCTGGAAATATCCTGGATCAGCCAGGAGACCAGGCTGAACAAAAGCGCCAGCAGCACAAAAATCGCCACCACGCCCAGCACTACCCCCAGGAAATTCATCACCCCCGCTGCCACGCGGTAATGATCCTGCTTTTCCTGGGCCTCCCATTCCTTGCGCAGAAAATAATCCTGATCGTCACGATACATTCAAATCACCACCAAAGAATTTACACATAGTCCATCCACGGGGCCGCCTCATCCGCCCGGCCGGTCAATTCCCCTTGGGCAGAAAGCCCGGGAAAGCCCTGCTGGCGCAGCGCTTCATACACCATAATGGCCACAGAATTGGCCAGATTCAATGAGCGCGCATCCGGCCGCATGGGAATGCGCACGCACCGATCATATACCCGGGATAAAAGAGATTCTGGCAGGCCCTTGGTTTCGCAGCCAAAAACCAGAAAATCATCCGGGCCATAGCTGGCTTCCGTATAGGCTCTGGGGGCCTTGGTGCTGGCAAAATGAAAGGTGGCCTGCGGATACTTTTCCATCAGCGCTTCAAAATTGGGCAGCACCTGCATATCCACCATAGAAAAATAATCCAGCCCCGCCCTTTTCATATATTTATCGGAAAGGGAAAAGCCCAGGGGTTCAATAAGGATCAGGTGGGTGCGGGTGGCGGCGCAGGTACGGGCGATATTGCCGGTATTTTGAGGAATCTCCGGCGCATATAAAACGACGTGCATGGCGTTATCCTTCCATTTATGTATCAGATTTCCAGGCCTTCTCCATGGCGGCCCGCAGGCCGATGAGCTGAAGATCCTGCAATTGCCCGGCTACCAGGGTTTCCAATCCTTCAATCTGCCTTAAATCCTTTTCCCAGATATCCTGATCGGAAAGCACCGCATAGGCCAGCATTTCCGGGGGCATATCGCAGCTGAGCCGGGAGAAAGCCAGCAGCGTTTCCTCCGCTTCCTCCACGGGATACATTTTTCCCTCGCTCACGCCTTCATAGGCGCCCGCGCTATTTTTTCTGGCTCCGGCATAAAACATAATCAGCACCGACAGCCCAAAGCACAAACAGGGGGGCAGGGCAAAATTCTTTTTTTCATAGCTTTCCAAAATGGGCAGCACCTGCTTCGCCCAGGCGCGCACCCCATTTTGTGTAAAGGATAAAAGGGGCTGGCGAGACAGGGGTCCCTCCATTTCCCGGCAAAGGGCCATGGCCAGATTTTCCAGCTCGCCCTTGGGCAGATCCACGCAGGGCATGATTTCATGCAAAAGGGCATGACCGAAAAAGGTGCGCACCTGCTTATCCTTCATGGCCTCTCCCAGGGTTTCCAGCCCCAGAAGATAGCCCGCAGGCACGATGGTGGATTGCAAAGCGCCCTGCATCATGGGGCGGGCAGAGAAAATATCCAATGGCATACTAAGCCTCCTCCAAAGGAAGATTCATCCTATTTTACCAAACAAAAACGCCCCTGTAAAGTCAATGCAGGGGCGGCCGGTCATTTCATCTGCTTTAACAGTTCTTCTGCGCCTTCCACCTGGGCTTCCACGGCCTTTTCCAGCCATTTTTTCGCCTCTGCGTCATCCGGCTTTCCCAGAACGCCGGAATAGTAGATTTCCGCCAGGCCGATATAGGCGGGCCCGTAGCCCAAATCCGCCGCTTGCTGCATCCAATACAGCGCCTGCTCCGGCAGCCTGGGCGTGCCGACGCGCTGATAATAGCACAACGCCAGATTATACATGCCCTCCGCTACGCCTGCTTCCGCCGCCTTTTTATACCAGGCAAAGGCAGACGATTCATTTTTCTTGGTGCCCACGCCTTGCCTATAGCAATTGCCCAGGTTCAGCATTCCCTCCCCATTGCCGGCTTCAGCAGCTTTCTTATACCAATGAACCGCCATGGCCATATTCTTTTTGACGCCTTCGCCGTTTTGATAGCAATAGCCCAGATCATTCATGGAACCGCCATGGCCTGCGGCGGCGGCTTTCCGATACCAGTTCACCGCCTGCTCTCCATCCTTTTCCACTCCATGGCCGTCCAGGTAGCACATTCCCAGATAATGCATGGCGTCCGGATATTCTGCTTCCGCAGCCGCCTCAAAGGCGGCCACCGCCAGCTTTTCATCCTTTGGGGTGCCATAGCCATAGAGAGAGCATATCCCCACCCAATGCAGCGCAATCGCATTGCCTTTTTCACTGCTCCGGAGAAACAGGGAATAGGCGCGCTCCGGGTTCTGCTCCGTTCCTTTTTCCCAAAAATAAAGCAGGCCCAGATTCAGCATGGCGGTATCATTGCCCGCTTCCGCGCTTTTTTCATACCAGGAAAACGCTTCCTGCAAATTTGCTTCCATCCCATAGCCATGCTCACAGCATACCCCCAGGTTATTCATGGCAATATCGTCCCCGGCAAGAGCAGCCTGCAGATAATACGCCGCCGCCTTTTCTTCGTCTTCTTCCACGCCCAGCCCCTGCATATATAAATTGCCCATCAGCCGCTGAGCCTGGGCGTCTCCCGCTTCTGCCAGCGGCAGAGCCGCCTGATACGCTTCTTCATACCGCATCAGATCATATAAGGAAAAGGCCTCGTCCGCCCCTTCCCCCAAGCCTACGCAAGGCAGCATAATCCCAAATATCAGCAAGCCCGCCAGAATGCGTTTGTACATTTTTTGATCCTCATCATTCTAAAAATTGGAATCCATGTATACATTATAGCAAAGAAAAAGGCCCCTGTAAACGGAGCCTGAAAAAACATATTATTCTTTGATCAGCCGGTATTCCCCGCTGCGCAGCACCCGAATCAACTCTTCATTGCAGGTAATGGGCGCTTCCGTTTCGATGCCGCCGCCAATATATCCTTCCGGATCGTGGAAATCGGAGCCGGAGGTTTGGCGCAGGCCCTTGGTATCCGCCCAAAGCTGGGCCAGGTAATTGTGGGAATCGTGATTCTTATGGGAATTGTATACCTCGATACCGTCCAAAAGCTCCTCTTTCATCAAATGGGAGCCGTAGCGGAAGGGATGGGCCTGGATGAGCAAAAGCCCGCTCTCCCGCACGTGCTGGCTCAATTCCTGCAGGGAAAAGCCACGGGGATCGCCCATTTCCAGCAGCCATTCCTTGGTAACGCCATACACCAAATAATCATTGGGGCAGCCCCGCAGATTGATTTCGCACCCAAGCAGCACATGGATATCCTTCCCTGCAGCTTTTTTCAGGCCCTCATAGCCCGTCATAAAATGGGCAATCTTTTCTTCCCAGGAAAGCTCTTCCTTATCTTTATACGTTCCCCCGTTAATATGATTGGTGGATACCAGGGTATGATATCCTGCGGCTTTAAAGCGATTGATCACCACTTCGGGCACGGCGTGGGCGCAGATGCTTACACCCATAGAATGAGAATGCAATTCTGTTCGGTACATTTTTCTTCCCTCCGAAAGGCTAAATAATGAGCAAATTCTCTTTCATCATAGCACCCTTTCCCCAAATGTCAATTCACGAACCGGGAAATTATTAAATAATTGATACATTCTTGTCAATCCCCTTGCAATGGGGGGAAACTCATGATAAAATACACCATATATTGTAGGAAGGGGTTCATGCGGATGAGCGGATGGACGCTGTTTTTTTGCGTTTGCGGGCTGCTTTTGTCCTTTGCGCTGCTGATCATCGATGAAAAACGCCGCCAGCATGAGCTGCTTTTGATGGAGCGTATGCGCAACAGCATGCTCTATTATGATCTGTATCCCATGGTGCTCTACGCCCGGAAGCATGAAATCGACCGGGTGCGGGTGGAAAGAAACAGAATCGTCTTTTATGGGGTATGCCCGCCGGTGAGCATGGGCGAATTCATCCTCTCCCAGCGGGGCTACCGGCCCCTGAATGCCAGGCGCACCAAGGCGCTGGTGATGGTGCTGGCTGAGGATATCCCCCTGCTTCGCTCCAACACTCACTATCGCCTCCAGCGCTATCCGGTGATCCGGCCCAATGGGCAAAAGGATCATGGATATCAGTATGTGATTCGCAGCTATTACAAAACGGCGCTGATGTATGAGCGCCGCCGGGTTCCTCTGGATTAAAACGCCGCCTTGCAAAAATGGGCTGCGTTTTTTTCTTAGGGACGTGTATAAGAAGGAGGAATGGGGCATGGATTTAACCCGGCTCACCCTGCATCGGGCCATAAACGCACTGAAAATTCACACCATCCATCAGAACCATTTTCCGCCCCGAAAATCGGATGCCTTTGTATTTTATCTCTCCGGGGAATGCACCTATGCCTATGAAGGGCTGAAATTCAGGGCCCGAGCCGGGGATTTTGTCTACCTGCCCAAGGGGCAGCCCTACACCGCCCATTTTATCGCCTCCTCCGCCTCCTGCCTGCTGGTAAACTTTGATGCCGATTACGAAGGAATGCGTGCGCCCCTGTGCCGCCGTCCGGAAAACCCGGGGCAGGTGCAGGGATTATTTGACGCCATCATCCGCCTGGATCAAAAGCAGGAGCGCAATTGCCAGCCCTGGATGCTCGCCTCGCTGTATCAGATCATTGCGCTGATGGAGGCGCCTCCTCCCTATCTGCCGGGCAGCAAAAAGGAAAAGCTAAAAAGGGCCGTTGAGCAAATCGAAAAGGAATACTGCCATCCTGCTCTTCGATGCGCTCAATTGGCCCAAAGCTGCCAGATGAGCGAAAAATACTTTCAGCAGCTGTTTAAATCCGTATATGGCGTTGCTCCCTGCGAATATATCGCCCAGAAGCGGCTGCAAAAGGCCCGGCGGCTGCTGGTGGAATCGGATGCACCCATTGGCTCCATCGCTCAAAGCTGCGGCTACAGCAGCCTCTATTATTTTTCCCGGGTGTTTAAATCCGCTGTTGGCGAATCTCCCTCTGAATACAGAAAAAACGCCAGTATTACGTGACGAACGCAATACTGGCGTTTATATTATGTTTTACATGACTTCTACGCCGTCAATGCCGGTGTTGTAGTCCACCACATTGCAGATATAAATCAGCGCGGTGGCGTCATCGCCCGCCACAGCCTGGATATCAATAGCTTCGCCAAAGGCATAGGCAGTGAAGGCTTCCTGATCCACGGTGGTCACATCTTCCAGGGCAGGAATAATGGTCATGAATTCAGAGGACACCTTGATTTCCTTGGAAACCAGCCGATAATCAACGGTCACTTTGCCTTCCGCCACCGTCACAGAAACCGTGCCGATCTTATACACATTGGAAGCGATAAGATCAAAGGTCTGGGTGCCATCCTTGGAAAGATCCACAGGAGTATACATGAACCACTTATCCGTCACAGCATTTTCCTGATCCCGGAACCGGGGGCCAAAGGAGCAGGCAGTATTATCATAGTAGTAGGTCACGTCGGTAGCGCCGCACCAGCAGGTGCCATCGGCACGGAAATAATGATCATAGGCAACGGTTTCGCCGCACTCAAGGCAGGTGCTCCAGTGCTTCTTCGCGTCATACTCCATTTCGGAATCATCAATGAAGTGGTAGACGTAAAGGCCGGTGGCCTGATAGCCGCACCAGTAGCACACCGTGGTATCCTCTTCGGTGCAGAAGGTGTAGTGTTCTTCTTCGTTGACTACCTCATCACATACCGTGCAAATTTCCTTATGCGTGCTTTCATTGGCTTCGTACACGAGATTTTCCATGCGATGGAATTTGTCAAAATCACCGGCAACGCCGCATTCAACGCACTCGGTAGTACCGCAAGTACTGTAATGGGTATCCTTGTATACTTGTTCACCGCAATCTTCGCATTCATACCAATGCATGCTTTCATCGTAGGAAGGATTGTTCCAATCGACATTATGCCCCCAATCGCCTACAATACCGGTAGCGCCGCACGCTAAGCAGGTATCGGTTGCGGTGCAGGAGGTGTAATGCTCAAATTCGTCCTGCTTCTCGCCGCAATCTGCGCACACACGCCAGTGCTTTTTTTCATTGTAGGAATAAGTATCCCAATCAATATTGTGGAACACATCCAATCCGGAGCCGGTATAGCCGCAATATTCGCAGGTATCGGGGGCCGTGCAGTTGGCATAATGGTAATATTTTTCTTCTTCTTCACCGCATTCGCTGCATACGCTCCAATGGCCTTCCGCATCGCTTTTCACTTCAGACCAGTAATGGCCCACCTCACACACTACGCCGGAAGCACCGCAACCCCAGCAGTAGTTCTGATCGGGCGCCGTGCAATCGGTATAATGGCTTTCCGCTTCAGTCTGAAAGCCGCAATCATCACAGGTATAGAAATGAGTGGTTTCATCGTGGGTATAGGTACGGTTAATATGAACAATCCAGCATTCCACATCCGTGGCACCGCAATCCAAGCAGGTAGTGGGCGTGCCGCAATAAGCAACATGCTCTTCGCATTCTGCCTGAGCAAAGGAAACCAGGCTCAGCATCATCACAAACGCCAAGCAGAGAACCAGGAAAGTGCGTTTCATTTTCAGGTCATCTCCGTTTATTTATTTGGCAGGTTTTTACAGCCAAAAAGTATTATAACTACTTGAAAGAAACAAGTCAATATATATTTATATTTAAATGTGTTTTTTACCCAAAAACTCTATTTTCCAATGAGGTTTCATCTTTTTTTCCTTATTTATTTTTCTTGTGCAGCACCATCTGGCTCAGCCCCACCAGCACAAATACCACAACCAGCATCAGCGTACACAGGGCATTGATCTGGGGGGAAACGCCATAGCGCACGGAGGAATATACTTTCAAAGGCAGGGTGGTGGTATCCGCCCCCGCTACAAAAAAGCTGATCACAAAATCATCCAGGCTCATGGCCAGGGCCAGCAGCGCCCCGGAAAAAACGGAGGGGAGCACCAAAGGCAGCGTCACCGTGGAAAGGGCACGCATGGGCGAAGCGCCCAAATCCCGGGCCGCCAGCACATATTCATCCCCAATAGTAGCCAAACGGCTCTTTACCAAGAGATACACATAGGGCACGCAGAAGGTGGTGTGGGCCAGCACCAAAGTGAGCATCCCGGAGGGCAGGCCCAGGGCAGAAAACAGCAAAAGAAACGCCACGCCCAATATAATTTCCGGCACCATAATGGGCAAAATCGCAATATTTTCAATAAAAGCAGAAGCCCGGGCCGCCAATCCATTTTTCTTTGCAAAGGCCCGCACCTGGCCCACGGCCCCCAAGGTGCCAAGCAGGGTGGACAGGCACACGCTGAAAAGACCTACCAACAGCGTATTTTGCAGCGCATCCCCAAATCCCCGTTTATCGGAAAATAATTCTCCGTACCAGCGAAACGTGAAGCCGGTAAACACGGTGGGCGTGCGGGCTGTGCTGGCATTAAAGGAAAAGAGCACCACAGTAACGATGGGCAGATACATCAGCACCAGCAAAAACACCAGATAGATTTTTGCCCATATGCCGTTTTTCTTCATACCAGTCACCCCTTTCTGCTTTTGAAAGATTGCTGCCTTGTTAAAATACCATATCCTCGTTGCTCCCCCCGGCCTTGCGATACAGGAAAATCACCAGCGCAGTCAGCAGGAGAAGCACCGTGCTCAGCGCCGCGGCAAAGGGCAGATCCCGGCTTTTAAGCAATTCATCGTGCACCAGATTGCCCCAGAGCACCGTGTTGGCCCCGCCCAGAATATCGGAAAGGAAAATCAATCCCACCGAGGGAAGGAAGGTGAGCACGCAGGCGGCCAATAAGGAGGGCAGGGCCATGGGAAGGGTAACGGTAAAAAATGCTTTGGCCGGGGAGGCCCCCAGATCCCGGGCGGCTTCCACCTTGGTCCAGTCCATGCGCTCCATGCCCGTGTAAATGGGCAATATCACAAAGGGAATCATGGCATACACCATGCCCAGCAATACCGCCCCTTCAGTATAGAGCAGCTTCAAGGGCTTTTTGATTAATCCCAGCATCTGCAAAAACTGATTGATGGGACCGTTAGCATATAAAAGAATCTTCCATCCGTAAATCCGAATCAACGCATTGGTCCAAAACGGGGCGATGATCAGAAGCATCAGCCACAGCCGTGCCTTGGGGCTGGCCTTGGCCATAAAATAAGCAAAGGGATAGCCCAGCAAAAGAGAAATCAAGGTGGTCAGCCCCGCCAAACGCACCGACAGCCACAGCACCTTCACATACTTGGGATCAAAGAGCCGGGCGTAGCTTTCCCCGGTCACTTCCCCGGTGACGGTGAGGGCGTCGCCCCTGCCAAGAAGGGACAGGCCCACAATATATAGCAGCGCAATGCCCACAAATACCGCCGCCCACAGTTGCATGGGCAGGGCCAGCAGCGCCTGAGATTTTACGCGGCGATTATTTTTCATCCTGCGCCTCCCATGGCACCAAAGCGGCAGAAGCCGTATCCCACCAGGCATGCACAGGGCTTCCCACCGGGCAATCCTGTTTATTTTCTGCCTGGCGCTGGGCCGTGAGCCGCTGGCCTCCGGCAAGCTCAATCACCGCCCGCTGTACGCCGCCGGCATATTCATGCTCCACCACCATCCCGGGAACGGAAAAGCCATCCGGTGCTTCCAAGGCATAATACAGCCGTTCTACCCGCACGCAAAGGGCGGCCTCGCTTCCTTCCTTTAAGCCATTTTTATTGGCGCAGGGCAGCTTCATACCATTGGCAGCCAGCACGGCCCTTTCCCCATCCGCGCTTTCCACCACGCCCCGGATCAGATTGCTCTGGCCGATAAAAGTGGCGGCAAACCGGGATTGGGGAGCATCGTAAAGTTCTTTCGGGGTGCCAAGCTGCACAAAACGGCCGCTTTCCATCAGGGCAATGCGATCGGAAAGATTCAGGGCTTCCTCCTGATCGTGGGTGATATAGAGGAAGGTGATCCCCAATTCCCGCTGCATGCGCTTGAGTTCCTTATGCATATGGCGGCGAAGATGCATATCCAATGCGCTCAATGGCTCATCCAATAGCAGCACCCGGGGCCTGAGCACCAGAGACCTTGCCAGGGCCACCCGCTGCTTCTGCCCGCCGGAAAGCTGATCGGGCATGCGCTTTTCCACGCCCTCCAGCTTCACCAACGCAAGGGCTTCCTTTACCCGGGTAGCAATTTCTTTCTTTTCCGCGCCCCGTATCCTGAGCCCATAGCCCACGTTTTTTTCCACATTCATGTGGGGAAACAGCGCCAGATTCTGAAACACCGTATTCACCGGGCGCTTTTCCGGAGGCAGATCATTGATGACCTGCCCATCCAGGATCACCTGGCCCTCATCCGGATTTTCCAGCCCGGCGATCACCCGCAGCGCCGTGGTTTTTCCGCAGCCGGAAGGGCCCAGCAGGGTGAGAAATTCTCCGGGCATCACCTCAAGGTCAATGCCCCCCAGGGCTTCCACATTCCCAAAGCGCTTTTGAATCCCGCGCAGGGTCAAAATCGGCGTTTTATCGTCCATGGCTGCATCTCCCTCGTTTCGTCAAGTATGTACAGGAGAGAAAAAATGAAAGGCTTTCTTTGGAAGAGCGCGAGAAACCTTTCTTTCTCCTGAAAGAAAGGTTTCTCGCAGTCCCCCGTCACATAGCCTCGCTGGCCAGATTGTCAAAGAGGGTGTATTCACCAATAAAGGCCAATTTAATGGTGCCGATGGGGCCGTTTCTCTGCTTGGCCACAATTACCTCTGCGGTATTATCCGGATTCTCCGCATCGCGGTTGTAGTAAGCTTCCCTGTGGAGAAACATAACCACGTCCGCGTCCTGCTCGATAGAGCCGGAATCGCGAAGGTCCGAAAGCATGGGCCTTAAGCCCCCCGCGCCGCGCTTTTCATTGGCACGGGAAAGCTGGGCCAGGGCCACCAGGGGCACATTCAATTCCTTGGCGATGGCTTTTAGGCTTCTGGAAATTTCGCTCACTTCCACCTGTCGGCTCTCCGCCTTTTTATCCGAGCCCATGAGCTGCAGATAGTCCACCATGATCATATCCAGGCCATGATCCATCATCAGCCTGCGGCAGCGGGAGCGCATCTGGCCGGGGGTTAAGCCGGAGGTGTCGTCGATATAGATGCCGCTGGCAGCCAGGGGCGCCAGGGTGCGGGCCAATTTCAGCCAATCCTCATCCCGAAGGGTGCCTTTGCGCACAGACTGGAGATTCACCCGGGCATCGCCGCACAAAAGGCGCATGGCAATCTGCTCCCGGGGCATTTCGCAGCTGAAAAAGGCCACCTTCTTGCCCTTGCGGGCAGCATTAGCCAGCATATTGATGGCAAAGGAGGTTTTACCCATGGAGGGACGGGCGCCTACCAGCACCAGTTCGCCCCCGTGCAGGCCGGTGAGCAGATTATCCAGGGCATAAAAGCCCGTGGGCACGCCGGATACCCCACCTTTGAGCCGGGCGAATTCTTCCATCTGCTCATAGGTAGAGGCCAGCACCTCTTTGATGTGCTTGAGATCCTCTCCCCCGGAGCGCTGCATCACGATATCAAAGATCAGCTTTTCCGCCATGGAAAGCACTTCGGGCAATTCCTGCTCCTGGGAATAGCTGGCCTGGGAAATTTCCCCGGCGGCGGCAATGAGCCGGCGCAGGGTGGATTTTTCAGTAACGATGCGGATGTAATAGCGCACGTTGGCGGTGGTGGGTACAAACTGGGTGAGCTCGATTAAATATTCAATTCCTCCCACCCCGGGCAGGGTGCCCCGGCGGGAAAGCTCGGCGTCCATGGTGACCAGGTCCACCGCCATATTATCCTGGGCCAGGTTCTTGGCCGCATCAAAAATTTCCCGGTGGGCGGGCACATAAAAATCATCCGCGGTGAGATTTTCCACCGCAGCGCTGACGGCGGCGCCGTCCTGGAGCATGGCGCCCAGCACCGAGCGCTCGGCTTCGGTGCTGTGGGGAGGCACGGCGGACTGATAAGCAGGCGCGGCTTCCATTTATGCCTCGCCGCCCGTTACGCGCAGGGTCATCTTAGCGCTGATTTCGGGATAGAGCTTCACCACTACTTCGCTTTCGCCCACCGTGCGGACGGTTTCAGAAAGCTCGATCTTGCGCTTATCCACTTCCACGCCATGCTGATTCTTCAGGGCCTCGGCCACTTCCTGGCCGGTGATGGAGCCGTAGAGGCGGCCCTGGGCGCCGCACTTGGCCACCACAGTGATCACCTTGCCCCGCAGGGACGCGGCCTTCTTTTCAGCCTCATTGCGGCGCTCCATTTCCCGCTGGCGCTCAGCCGCCTGCTTGCGCTCGATTTCCTTGGCGGCGCCGGGGGTGGCTTCCATAGCCAGCTTCTTGGGGAAAAGGAAATTCCGGGCGTACCCGTCGCTTACGTTCACGATGTCCTGTTTTTTACCGGTGCCCTTCACATCGGCCAGCAGAATGACTTTCATAATATTATTCCTCCTTTGGTTCTCTGGGCTTGCGCAGCCCGCGGATATTGGTAATCTGGTCAAAGATGCCCACAAAAGGCAATACGGAAAGCCCCAGCAGCAGCCCAGGGATGATCACCCGCCAAATGCGCTTTGTGCCCTTTGCCTTTTGCATAAAATTGATCAGGGCCAGGCCCTGGATCACGTAAACGGTGGAGGCGGCCGTGTAGAGAATCACGCCGCCCACAGCCAGCGCAGCAGACATGCTGGACTGCATCAGATACCCCGCCACCATAGCAATGCCCACCTGAAGGCCCACGCCCCGGGGGATAAACCACAGGCTGAGAGGAGGCATCCCCAGGGTGGGGAAATTCAGCACTTTTTTGCCATCCTCCCGCACGATATAGCTATCCGGTTTTTCATGGCGGAAGGCCTGCTTTTCGGCGGCAATATACCCAAACCGGATGGGAAGATACAGGCAGCCCATGCCCCCCAGCAGCCCCTGGCCCGCAATCAGGGAGGGAATGAACCCCGCCAGCATGGCGTTAACCAGCGTGCGAACCGATAAGAGCATATCCGCCCTGGCTGCATCGGAGAGCACCAATATTTCCTCCGTGGATACCAGCATGGTTTCCTGCATTTCCTGGGGCAGGGTGATCATCCCCATGGCATAGAGCTGATAGAGCATGGTATCGCCCAATTCCCAATGGCCCAGCAGGGAAGCGGCGGCATCTCCCGCCGCGGTATACAGATCGCCCCCCGCCATGCGCTGCAGCAGCAGATACACAGCAGCCAAAGCCGCGATATGCACCCCGATCATCAGAGGAGCGGCCTTTTTAAAGGGAATTTTCTGAGAAAACACCAGCGCAAAGGCCACGATAACGGGCAGCACATAAACCGCCGACAAAGTGAGCCCATGATTTCCCAGCAGCAAATACATGGAAAACAGCCCGGCAGCGGCGGATACCAGCATCGGCAGCGCGCCGCATACCGTTCCCACCGTGCAAAGGGCCACGGGCAAAAGATAAAGCGCAAAAAGCACCGCATAAACGCCCGTCAGCGGGGAAAGGGATAACAACAGCATGGGCAAGGATACCGCCAGCGCGCCCACCAGCGCCGCCCGGGGAGATCGGATCATGGGAAATTCTTTCATCATTACTCCTTTAAGGTGATCCAAAAATCAGCCTAAATCACCACATTGTATTTTACGGTCTCCGGCAGTATTTGTCAACCGGGGAGCGCCGGAAAATAAAAGCGCAGGGATTTTGCGCCCTTTCTCATCATATTATAATGAAATGCCCCGCGCAATTTTATTGATGGGCGCATGAAATTGTGCTATAATGATTAGCGAATTGCGCGATAGGCCCGTAAAGCGCAAAAATGCAGCTTTCAGCGGCGCTTGCGTATGAATGAAGCAAAATCCCTTGCTTTTTTTCTCCATTCTGCTATGCTGAATCTGCATTCATATGATAAGGAGTGAACCCCACATGCAGCAAAAAAAGAAGCAGGCCCGATCCAAAGCATATACCGCTGCCTTTATTGCCGCGGGCATCGCTGTGGTGCTCTTTTCCCTGATTTTCAAGCTCTACCGCTGGCAGCATTATATTATCGCCACAGGCGTTGCCATTTTGGTAGGGCGCATTATATTCATCATGGCTCAGGGGGTGGACACCGGCAAAAAAGCCCCCGCCCAGCAGCCCATTCCCAAAACCGGAGATGCGGCAGTGGATTCTCTGGTGCAAAAAGGCCAGGAAATGCTTTTGCAGATTCGGGAAGAAAATGATCTGATCCCCGATCCCGAGCTTTCTAGGCAGATGGAGCAGCTGGATGACGTGGCCAACCGCATCTTCCGCACCGTAGCCGAACAGCCCCAGAAGGCTCCTCAAATCCGCCGCTTTATGGATTATTATCTGCCCACCACCCTGAAAATGCTCCAGGGCTTCCGCAAAATGGACGAGCGCAAAGTGGAAGGAGAAAACGCCGAATCCACCCGCTGGCAGATTCGCCAGGCCATGGACGTGGTGCTCAAGGCCTTTAATAAGCAATTGGATACCCTGTATCAGGATGATCTATTGGATATTTCCACCGATATCGATGTGCTGGAAACCATGCTGCGCCAGGATGGGCTCATTGATTCCGGCATCAAAAATAAAACCAACTAATTCTTTTTGAAAGGGGTTTTCTGCCATGTCTGAAAATCATGCCGCCCATGCCGCCCCCGTTCTCACCCTTGCCCCCGAAGCCGGGGATAAGCTGATGCTGGAAAAAGCCGTAGATGCGCTGAATGAACTGAAAGCGCCCGCCGCCCCCGATGCCGCCGAAGCTTTGGATGCCGGCCTTACCGAAGAAGAAAAGGCTCAGGTGGAGGCCTTTGCCAAAACCATCGATCTGACCAACCCCGACCATGTGATGCTCTATGGCGCGGACGCCCAAAAGAAAATTTCCTCCTTTTCCGATACCGTGCTGGAAGGCGTGCAGACCAAGGATACCGGCGACGTGGGAGATATGCTTTCCGATCTCATCGCCAATCTCAAAGAATTCAATGTATCCGGCGAAAAGCCCAAGGGGCTTCGCGGCCTGTTTTTTAATGCCAAAAAACAATTGGCCGCCGTGCAGGCGAAATATGAAGACGTATCCGCCAATGTAAGCGTCATCGCCGGCAACCTGGAAAAGCACCAGGTGCAATTGCTCAAGGACGTGGCCATGTTCAATCATCTCTATGATATGAACCTCACCTACTTCCACGAGCTCACCCTCTATATCGTGGCCGGTGAAAAACGGCTGAAGGAAGTGCGCGATACCGATCTTAAGGCCCTCCAGGACGCCGCCCGGGAAAGCGGAGACGCCATGGACGCCCAGAAGGCCAACGACCTGGCAGCTCAATGCGATCGCTTTGAAAAGAAGCTCCACGATCTTAAACTCACCCGCCAGGTATCCCTCCAGATGGCGCCCCAGATCCGCCTTTTGCAAAATAATAATTCCCTGCTGGTAGAGCGTATTCAGTCCACGCTGGTGAATACCCTGCCTCTGTGGAAGAATCAGATGGTGCTGGCCCTGGGGCTGCATCATTCCCAGCAGGCCATGCAGGCTCAGCGCGCCGTGACCAATATGACCAATGAACTGCTGAAAAAGAACGCTGAAACCCTGAAAATGGGCACCATCGAAACAGCCAAAGAATCCGAGCGGGGCGTGATCGACCTGGAAACGCTGGTGGCCACCAACCAATCCCTGATCGACACCATCAATGAAGTGGCCCGCATCCAGCAGGAAGGCCGCCAGAAGCGCTTTGAAGCCGAAAAGACCCTGGCCACCATGGAAAAAGAACTGAAGCAAAAGCTGCTTACGATGTAAAGGGAAAATTATGCGGGAAGACCTTTCTTTCAGGAGACAGAAAGGCCCTCCCGCAAAATAAGGAGGTTGCCCCATGAAATTGCGTTCCGGCGTGGCTTTTCTGCTGATGCTCTGCCTGGTAATCGCCGCCCTTGGCATCGGTGCATACCAGGGATGGAGCGATGAAAGAAAAGCGGTAGAGGAAACCTATGCAGGCTTGGAAAAAATGATTCAGGCCCGGGTGGAATCTGCCTATAATCTGATCACGGTGGCCAGCCGCCACCTGCCGGAAACGGATGCACCTATGGCTCAACTGATCAGCGCACGGGATATATTGGAAAGCAACGCCGGCCTCCCTCAAAAAGCTGCGGCCAATGAATTGCTTTCCCAAAGCGCCCATCAGATCCTCTCTTCCCTTTCGGCTCTTCCCTCTGTGCAAAGCGACAGCAGGGATAAGATGTATGTGGAAAGCTATCTGCCTCAAATGCTGGAGGAAAGCCAAGCGCGCACGGCAGGCGCCCTCTATAATACCGCTGCCGCCGCCTTTAACCGGGAACTGGAAGAAAGCCTCAGCGGCTTTCTGGCCCGGCTGCTGGGCGTAAAGCCTGCGGAAGAATTTGTGAGCCCTTAACGAAAGGAGAAAGATACCGTGCGCAAATTAACGGCGTTATTTCTGGCATGCCTGCTGCTTGTGTGCTCTCTCTTTTCTGCCCAGGGCGAAATCCAGTATCCTGCGGCCCAAGGCACAGTGACGGACCTGGCAGGGGTGCTCAGCGATGAAACGGAAAAGGATTTAGCCGCCCTTTCCACATTGCTGGAAAAAGAAACCAAAGGCCATTTCTACGTAGTCACCCGCCACTTTCTGGGTGGGAAAGAAACCTCCCTCTATGCTCAGGGCCTGTTTGACCATTGGCAGCTGGGAGAAAACGACGGGCTGCTGCTGATGGTGGTAGGCGAAGAGCGCTTTGCCCTTTTCCTTGGCGAAAACGCGCAAAAAGCCCTGCCCGGTGAAAGCCGCACCGCTCTGCTTGGCGCTTTCCGCACAGCCTATCTGAATAGGGAATACGACCAGGCCACAGCAGCGCTGGCGTCCTCCCTGGCCAATACCCTTTCCCATGCCCAGGGAAAAGCCATTTCCCTTGCCGGCCTCTTTGGCCAGGAAGAAATAAAAGCCACCCCCGCCCCCCAAACCTGGGAACAAATCCGCCAGGATATGAGCGGGCTGTGGCAGGATATGTTTGGCGAAGTAACCAAAGAAGCGGAAGAATGGAAAGAAGAGCAAAACCGGGAGGAAGTGAAATCCAACTGGAAAACCGTCCTCATCTGGGGGCTGGTGATCTATTTCCTGTTCTTTAGAAAAAAGAAACGGAAGAAGAAAAGAAGGCGGTAAGCCATGCGGCTTTGCATGATCTCTCTGGATGCAGTATCCCATACGGATGCGGACAGGCTTTTGCGCCTGCCCGTCCTTTCTGCGCTCCGGGAAAAAGGTGTATTCTGCGATCAGGTGCGCACGGTGTATCCCACCATCACTTATCCGATTCACGCCTCCCTGATCACCGGCTGCTATCCCGAAAGCCACGGCATTGGCCATAATCAGCCCTTTCAGCCCGATACCCCCAAGGCGCTGAGAAAATGGTACTGGGAGCACGGGCAGATTCAGAAGAAAACGCTGCATCAGGCCGCCCGAGAGCAGGGCATGAGCGCTGCTTCCATTCTTTGGCCGGTTACGGGAAAAAGCAAATATATCCAAAAGAATTTTCCCGAAGTGCTGCCCCTACCTGGGGAAAGCGCCGTGGTGAAAATGCTGCAATACGCTTCCCCTCTCTGGCTTTTGCACATGGAGCTTTTATACGGGAAGCAGCGAAAAAGTATTCGCCAGCCTGATTTGGATGAATATGCCGCTCTGCTTTCTGAAAAGCTCTATGCTTCCCGCCGCCCGCCGGATCTGTTTACCCTGCACCTGGTGGACTGCGATTCCATGCGCCACTGGCATGGGGTGGATAGCCCGGAAGCCCAAAGCGCTATGGAGCGGCTGGACCGGCACGTGGGCCAGGTGATCCGGGCTATTGAAAAAGCCGGGCTGATCAACGATACGATCATCTGCATCGTCAGCGACCATGGGCAGAAGGACGCCCCCTGCGGCGTGCTGCTGGATACCCATTTAAAGGCAGCCTGCGGCGCCCGGGCGCAAACCCTGGGCATGGGCGCCTATATTTTCGGCGATGACCTGAAAAAGGCGGAAGAAACCCTCATCGCCCATCAGAAGGAATGGAAAATCGCCCGGATTTTAAAGGATCAAGATCTGCGCGCCCTCCGTGCCCCCAGGGATGTGAAGCTGGCGGTGGAAGCGGAAGATGGCTGCTGCTTTATTGATGAAGCCGAGGAAACCTTTGGAGAGCACGGTTTTTCCCTGAATGAGCCCCAGGCGAAAACGCTGCTTTGGCTCTGCGGCCCGGGGGTAAAAAAAGGGGTTCAGCTTAAGGGAGCCAACCTGGTGGATATCGCCCCCACGCTGGCCAAGCTGCTGGGGCTTTCCTTGCCCGATGCCGAGGGCAAAGTTTTAACCGATGCACTTCTATAAACCAATCACAGGCACATTGCCCATATGCCAAAGCCCCCTTCCCATCCGGATCGGTTTTCGGAGGGAGCGCGAGGGAGGGGCTTTTGAGGCAAAAGCCTCTCCCTCGCAAAATATTCCTCAGAACGGAGTGATTCCATGGCCGGAACGGCAACGGTAACCTTCTTCCACCATTCGGGTTTTTCGGTAGAAATTCAGGATACGCTGCTGGTGTTTGACTACTGGCGGGGCGAAAATAACGAGCTGCCCAAGGCGGCCCAACTGAAAAACCAGGAGCTGGAAAAATATAAGCAGATCCTGATTTTCGTAACCCATGATCATGAGGACCACTTTGACGAAGCCATCTATGCCCTGGATCACGAAAAACTGCCCATCACCTATGTGGTAAGCGATGATCTGCCCATTGGTAAGCGGGGCAAGCGCATGAAGGCCGGGGAAACCTTAAAGATCGGGGAAACGGAAATCCGCGCCTTTGATTCCACAGATAAGGGCGTATCCTTCTATGTGACGGTGGGGAGCATGCATGTGTTTCACGCAGGGGACTTGAACCTGTGGCACTGGCGGGAGGAAAGCACCCTGCGGGAAATCGCCCAGGCGGAAAATGCCTATTACGAAGCGGTGCGCCCCATTGAACGGCTGCCCATCGATATCGCCATGTTCCCGGTGGATCCCCGGATGGGCGGGCTCTTTGACGCCGGGGCCAATCATTTTATCATGGCCGTAAAACCCCGGCTCTTTATTCCTATGCACTGGCAGGGCCGTCCCGAGGTGGCGCTGGATTTTGCACGCCGGGGCCGCACCAAGTATACCGAAACCCTGGCCCTCACCAAGCCCCGGGAGCGGGCAGAACTGGCCTTTACCGAGCACGAGCTGCGCATTCATGTATTCACCCTGGCCCCGGACGCTTTCAAGGAGCAAGAACCAGAACCCGAAGTGCCCCTGGAAACGGCCTACGCCCCCGGCGATCCTTTCTCCGATACCGATCTGCCTGTGAAGCTGTGATAGGCTACGAGAGCAGGGGCCTTCTCGGCCCCCGTACCCCCGCGCCAGAGGACATCGTCCTCTGGACTCCGGTATGCGACACGCAAATTTTATGAAACCTTGAGGTTTCCGCAAGAAGCTTGAGAAAACGGAAAAGCAATTTCACGGGCACATAAAAAACGCGAACCCGCCAAGAGAGAAAGCGAGCTTTCTCCTCTGGCGGGTTTTCGCGTTTTCCCAGATGCAAGGCATCCGGCTGGCGGCATATATGCCGCCGTGCCCGTGGGCGACAACCGTTACTCGGCGCTGCACCGGCACGTTATTTTGATATGGCGATTGCAACATCCGGAGAATGGGTCCAGGGGCAATGCCCCTTGCGGGGCGGAGGGGCGGAGCCCCCCATCATTCCCCCTACTCAAAAAGCGGCACTGCTCACAGCGCCGCTTCAGTTTGTCGAAAAAGTATTTTCGACAAACTGCGAATGGAAGTCAGCTAAAGCAGTCTTCCATTCGATCCATCACATTTACTGCAAAAATGACTTTCCAGCCCTGTGAAAAGGGCTGGAAAGCCTATTTTTGCGGCCGTAAATTGATATAGGAAGCGGAATACTTCCGCTCCTCGCCGCCGCACATGTCGCCGGCTGCGGATTTCAGTCGAAGGGCAGCGACCCTTCGACGCATCCCAAGGGTTTTTTGACAGTCTGAAGCGGCACTGCTCACAGCGCCGCTTCTTTTTGTGTTGTTTCCTTCGGTTTTTTCAGCATATCCGGATGCCTGGCCGCCTTGCAAAGAGGCTTTAGGCTGCAATTTTCGCAATCGGGCCGCTGGGAATGGCACACCCGCCGCCCATGATAAATGAGCCAGTGATGCGCGTGATTCCAATCCTGCTTGGGGATGGCTTTCATCAACTGCTTTTCCGTTTCCTCCACCGTTTTGGCCTCCACCAGGCCCAGGCGGTTGCTCACCCGAAACACGTGGGTATCCACCGCCATGGCGGGCACACCAAAGGCATTGGCCAATACCACATTGGCAGTTTTCCGGCCCACCCCGGGCAGGGCCGTCAATTCCTCCATGGTGGAAGGCACCTGTCCCCCATGCTTTTCCATGATGAGCCGGCAGGCTTCCACGATATTTTTTGCTTTGGTAGTAAAGCCGCAGCTTTTTACGTAGGGATAGAGGATTTCCGGGGTGGTTGCCGCCATGGACGCGGGATCGGGAAAATCCCGGAATACTGCCGGGGTAACCATGTTTACCCGCTTATCCGTGCACTGGGCAGAGAGAATGGTAGCCACCAAGGTTTCATACGGATTGGAAAAATTCAGCTCCGGCCGGGCCTCCGGATACAGCCGTGAAAGCTCTTCCAGGATCGCTTTTTTGGATACGCGCATCCTATTTCACTGCCCTTTCAAAGGTTTTCCGATATTTGAGCAAAAGATAGAGCACAAAGGTGTAAATGGGATAGGCCACCACATTCACCACCAGCCTTGTGATGATATAGCCAGTAGCCTTTCCGTAGCCCATCAGATAGGCCCACAGAGTATTAAGCCCCGCATAGCAGATGATGGATACCAATGCCTGGGCCAGCAAAATCCGCCACAGTTTCATGGGCTCCTTATGCAAAAGCAAGCCATAAAACAGCCCCGTGCAAAGGGCGGAGAGGGTGTAGCCCAAATAAAAGCTGCCCCCGGAAAAAATGGCCGCGCCAATCACATCGGCAATCACCGCCACAGTAATGGAGGCGATGGGCCCAAAGAGCATGCCGGTAATGGCAATGGGAATAAACCCGAAGGACAATTCCAGGGTGCCCGGAATGATACGGAATTTGAGAATCTCCGCCATCACCACATTCAATGCCGTGAGCATGGCCAGCATGGTAAGTTCCTTGGCTTTCAGCGCCCGAAACTTCATATGTATCGCCCCCTTTTTTTCACCCGATCATTGTAACAATATTCCCGAAAAAAAGCAAGATTGCCCCAAAGCAAATACAGGAAAGAAGCAATCAACTCATGCTTCTTTGCGCCAATCCAGCAGCGCAATGCCTGGCTGCTGCGCAAGGTCCCCCAAGGTGATGCGGATCAGGGGCATCGATTCAAGCCCCTTTTCCCCCATCAGGGAAAGAAATTCTTCCACCCCTGCAATGGGCCAGTCGGCGTTCACTTCCGTTTTATAATGCATGGGGATCACCACCCGGGGATGAAGAAGTTCCACGGTTTTCTTCGCATCCTCGGGGCCCATGGTGTAATATCCGCCCACAGGGAGCATCAGCACATCCACTTTTCCAATCTTCCTGATCTGCTCTTCATCCGGCGGAACGCCAAGATCCCCCAAATGCACGATGGATAAATCCTCCGCTTCCATCTTCATGATCAGATTGCTTCCCCGCTTTTGCCCTTTCACTTCATCGTGAAAGGAAGGAAGCGCCGTGATGCGCACATCGGGGCTCACCTGCCACAAGCCTTCGCTGTCCACAATGGCAGGGGTACCCGCCACTTTTTCCACAAAATTATGATCTCCGTGGCCGTGGGACACCGTGACGGCATCCGCCCGTACACTTTTCATGGGATAGCCCACATGGCCATCGTAGGGATCGGTGAGAATTGAAAAGCCTCTCTGGCATTCCAGCAAAAACTGGGCATGACCGTGATAAGAAATCAGCATGCTTTTTCTCCTTTCTCTTCAAGGGCTGCCAGGATCATTTTGCCCGCCGCAGAGGGCAGGGGCATATGCTGCCGCTGCAAAAGGGCGATCATAGGGGGAAGCTTCCGGGCAAGAGTATCCCATTCGCCCCCATCCAGGCATTTGAGGGTTAAGCGGATGGGCGCAAGGGGCTGATGGGGAATGGGCGTATCCGCTTTGATCAGGCGCAAAGCCAGAAAATACAGATACGCATCCTCTTCCCGGGGCGAAAATGCCCTGGGCATGGGCAACCCTTCCATTAGCACGCGGTAGGTATCCTCGGTTGCGTCAATCCGGGCCATCCCCCCCGATATCGCCACCGTAAATCCGGCCCTACGGATTTTTTCTTCCGCATCCGCCAAATGCCTTGGAAAATCGCTGATCAAAAGGCCTTCTTCCCCCTGATCCCGCCTCAAAAAGCCCCGGGAAATCAGTGGACGCAAAAGGGCGCGCCAACCATTCAGCGCGCTCATGATTTGCCTGCGGGGCAAAACTTGATATGTAATTCATGCATGGCGGCAAACTGACCCTGCAGATCCAACTGATATTTCAAATTTACTTCGCCCACCGACTCATCATCCACCTGATATTTCACCTGGGTGGCATATACCCCCATATCCAATGCTCCAAAGGGGGTGACATAGCTGCCCTCAAAACGGCGGCCCTTTTCAAACACCATGCTGGTGGAAAAGGCCCCCGCCCGCTGCATGGTCACTACGCCCCCATCCATGGTAAGGGTTACATCATGGGCCTGGTTATCGGGTTGGGTTTCAGTATAATCAATGCGCCAGCCTTCTTTTTCCCCGGAAAGGGTGCCGGTGGTGAGCAGCCGCACGGTATCCGGCTTTTCCTCTTCCCCGGACTGGGACCAGCCGGTTACGGATACAAGCACTTGTTTCTTTGCCATTTTCTTTATCCTCCCGGTATTTCTAAAAATACCATTTTCAGTATAGCAGATTCCTTGCCGCCATGCAAGAAAAGCAGGGCAACGGCCTTGTAAAACCTGTAAATTATTTCGATTGTTTTACGGTTCTGTGTCGATTTTTGTTGCATTTCATGGAAAGGATTGGTATACTATAAGATAATCGGGGACAGGCTATATGCGAGCCCTTTCCCCTAAACCTTTTTGCTCCCCATGAAAGGAGAAGCCTATGCAGCAAAATGCAATGCCGGCCCAGGCCCGCCCCATGGTATACGCCCTGCAGCAGAATATCCGCCGGGTGATCGTGGGCAAGGATGAAGCCATCGAATTATTGCTGATCGCCTTGATCTGCCGGGGCCATGTGCTTATTGAGGACGTGCCCGGGGTGGGAAAAACCACCATGGCCGCCGCCCTGGCCAAATCCCTGCAGTGCTCCTTTAAGCGCATCCAGTTCACCCCGGATGTGACCCCCTCCGACGTAACCGGCTTCACCATGGTAAATATCCAAACCGGTGAAATGGAATTTAAGCCCGGCGCCGTGATGAGCCAGATTATATTGGCGGATGAAATCAACCGCACCTCTCCCAAAACTCAATCTTCTCTTCTGGAAGTAATGGAAGAGGGCCAGGTAACGGTGGATGGCGTTACCCATCATTTGCCCCGTCCCTTTATGGTGATGGCCACTCAAAACCCTGTGGACTTTGTGGGCACCTATCCCTTGCCCGAAGCCCAGATGGATCGATTCTTCCTGCGAATCGCCATAGGTTATCCTTCCATCGAGGAGGAAATGGACGTGCTGGAAAGGTACTCCGCTCAGATCACCCCCATGCAAACCTTGGCTCCCGTATGCGGCGCGGAGGAAATCATCGCCATGCAGGAGCAATTGGGCGCCGTATACGCCAGCCGGGAGGCCCGCAGTTACGTGGCCACCATCACCGCCGCCACAAGGAACCACCCTGCCCTGCAGCTGGGTGCATCCCCCCGGGGCTCCATTGCCCTGCTCAAGGCCGCCCAGGCCTGCGCCCTGCTTTCCGCCCGGGATTATGTATTGCCCGATGATATCCGCCGCATGGCCCTGCCCGTGCTTTCCCACCGGCTGATTCTCACCCCGGAAGCCCGGATGAAGGGCATTTCCGCCCAGCAGGTGCTTTCCAATCTTCTGGACACCGTACCGGTGCCCACCGGCAGATGACCCGCCGCGGCTTATGGGCCATTGCCGCATTGCTTTCCAGCGGCCTGTGCGCCCTCTCCCTGGGCGGCGCGCTTTATTACTATGCCCTGATGCTGCTTGCCCTGGTGATTCTCTATAGCTTGATCAGCTGCTTCTGGGCCTGTAAAACCGCTTCCTGCACCCAATCCTTAAGCGCCTTCACCGTATACCGGGGAGAAAATGCCCAGTTGTATCTGCGAGCGCGGCATCAGTGCCCTTTGCCCATTGCCCCCATGCAGGGAGAATACGTTCATGGCGGCCAGGCAGGGGAAATCGAATTTCCCGCTGCGCCCTTTCGCCCCCACGACCGGCGGCTGCCCTTAAAATCCCGCCATGTGGGCCAGTATGACGTGCAGATGACCCGATTGATCATCAGCGATTTATTTGGCCTTTTTGCCTTTAAAAAGCAGATAGCATCCATGGAAAAGCCGCTGCTTGTGCTGCCCCGGCCCTTTGATATTGAAAAGCCCCGGATCACATTGGGGGATGAAGGCAGCGCAGCCCTGTCCCGCACCCAGGAGGATTACAACGCCCCGGAGGACGTGCGCGTCTATCGGCCCGGGGACGCCATGAAGCGTATTCATTGGAAGCTTTCTTCCCGGAAGCGGGAATTATGGGTACGCCGCTTTGAAATGCCCGCGCCCCCGGATACCCTGATCCTGCTGGATTGCTCTGCGCCCCAAGGGGGCGATCATCTGCCCGAAGGAAAGGATCATCTGCGGGACGCCCTTTGCGAAACGGCGGTGGCCATCGCCAGCTTGCAAATGGAGGATGGAAGCCCTGTGCGCTTACCCATCTACGGCGAAAGGGCCAATGAATTTTCCTCCGATCTGGCTCAAAATCTCACTTTGCTCCAGGAGATGCTGGCCTGCCAGCCTTTTTGGGGCGGGGAGGATTTTTCCAGGGTATTGCAATTGGAGCTTCGGCGCATGCGCCGCACCGGCGCCACCGTGATTATCACCACCCGGCTCAATGCAGCCATCGTGGACGCCGTATCCAGCATCCGCCGTATGGGCCCCAGCGCCCGGCTTTATCTGGTTACTTACACCCCGGAGGACCCGGATTTCCAGCCCTTTGTGAAAAGGCTGCAGCATCATCTGGTGGAGGTGTGCTATGTCACGCCTGCGTGATTTTCATTGGAAAGAGGCCCTGCTTTCCTATCTCACGGCACTGCTTCTTTCAAGCGGCATGGCCTTTTGCATGCACCGGGTATTCCTGCCCGATCAGGCTATTTTGCCTGCTCTTTGGCAATGCGCGCTTTTTGCCGCGCTGCTTCAAGGCTTTTTCCGCATTCCTTCCCGGTCCAAATGGCTGCTGGCAGGGGGAATCATTCTGAGCATTGGAATATGGGCCGCGCTCGGCGGCGGCCCCGGGCACAGCCTGATTCAGTGGGGAAAAACCCTGATTTTATCCCTGCGCGGGCTCAAAGAAGCGCCGCTCCCCTACGCCGCTGTGGCAAGAGGGGCGATCTGCCTGCTCTTTTCCCTTCTGGGCGCTGCCCTTGCCAGGGATCGCTCCATGCCCCTTGCCGTTTTTTGCCTTATGGCGGTGGCCAGCCTGGGCTATATCTTTGGAGAAGAAAAGCAAGTGCTGCTGTATCTGCTTCCGGCGGCCGCAGGGTTGCTTTTGCTTCTACCCCAGGATGGAGATAAGCGCCTGTCAGCTCTCCCCCTGGCGCTGATTCTGGCCCTTGGGGCATTTTTTCTCATGCCCGCTGAAAAAACGACTGTGCCCGCGTTGCAGAAAACCGCGGAAAGCATTCGCCAGCTCATTGAGGATTATCTCTTTTTCAATGATTACCGATCTTCCTTTTCCCTGAAAGATCAAGGCTACCAGCCCCTGGATTCCCGGCTGGGCGGCCAGGCCACGCCCCATGAAAGCAGCGTGATGGAGGTGCGCACGGAAAAAACCGTATTGCTCCGGGGCCGCACCTACAATCAGTATTCAGGGCTGAATTGGTATGATACCCTGTCCTCCCGGCGGTATCTCTTTGCCTCTCCCCGCTTTTCTTCCTTAAAGGAAAATCTTTTTGATTTAGGCCGTCCTCTGGTCAGCTATATGTTGCCGGAAGCTGAAACCGTTCGGATACATATGCTCTCCGGAAGCCCCACCACGCTTTTTATTCCCCAGCGCACCCGCTCTTTGCAGGTGGAAAGCGAAAGGATGGTGGTGTACTATAATTTGGCCAGCGAGCTTTTCATCACCCGTAATCTGGAAGCGGGAGACCAGTATACCCTTTCCTATCTCCCCTTTGCCCCCGGGGATGCCCTTACAGAGCAGCTGGTGGCCGCCTGCTCACAGGTGGCAGATCCTTACTATGAAGAAGTTGCCGCCAATTATCTGGCTCTGCCCCAGCATATTCAGGATGAAATCCACATTCTGGCCGGGCAGATCACCTGGGGCGCCCAAACGCCTTATGAAAAAGCGCTGCGCATTCAGGAATATCTGCAAAAGAATTACACTTATTCTCTGAATGTGAAGGATCCTCCGGAGGGGGTGGATTTTGCCGCCTGGTTTTTGCTGGGGGAAAAGACGGGTTACTGCACCTATTTTGCCACCGCCATGACGGTGCTCTGCCGCAGCGTCGGGCTGCCTGCCCGGTATGTGACAGGCTTTATCGCTCAGCCGGATGAAAGCGGCGCAGCCCTGGTGACGGGCAAAAATGCCCACGCCTGGACGGAAGTATACTTAAATGGCTTTGGCTGGCTGGATTTTGACCCCACCCCCGGGGCCAGCGGCAACCGGGGCAACGAAGAGGACAATGAAAACGGAAACGGCGCTCAGCCCACCGTGCCCCCCGCTTCCCCTTCTCCTTCCCCCTCTGCCGAGCCCTCCCCGGAGCCCGAAGACGCCCAGGCGCCTACCCCCACTCCTCCGCCGGAGGAAAATCCGGATAGCGCCCCCTCGCCCACGCCGCCCCCAGCCAATCCCGATGGCACGCCGCCTTCTCAGGATCCGCCTGCGCCCCCCTTCCCCTGGTGGATTTTGCTGGTGCTGGCAGGCATATTGCTGCTGATTTGGCGGTATATAGCTACCGATCCCATCCGCTGCGCCAATAAGCGTCCCCAGCGGGCAGTGCAGATTTATTTTGACGCCCTGTGCCTGCTGCTTGGCTTTATACATTTGCAAAGGCAGCCCAGCGAAACCTATCACGACTTTGCTTACCGGGCCGATCAGGCATTGGCGGAAAAGGGGCTCTTTGCCCTATCCCCCCTGGCGGACCAGTATACCGCCCAGGTATACGGCCAGCATGCCGCCTCTCCTCTTCCCTTCCGGGACGCTTATCTGGCGCTGATGCATCGGGCGTCGCCCCTTCACCGCTTGCGCTTTACCCTGCGCCGGATGCTTCGCCCATTTAAATAAGAAAGTATATCATCACCGAAAGGAGCATATGCTATGTATTGGGATTCTACCATTTTCTTCCTCATTCCCGGCCTACTCTTGGGGCTGTGGGCTCAGAGCCGGGTGCAAAACGCCTTCCAGAAATACAGCCGGGTGCCCACCCAGCGGGGAATGGCCGCTTTTCAGGCCATTGGCGCGCTATTGGCCCAGGAGGGGGCGGGGCACGTAAATATCACCCGCACCAGCGGCTCCCTTACCGATCACTTTGATCCCCGCACCGATACCCTGCGCCTTTCCGAAAGCGTATACGCTTCCTCCAGCGTGGCGGCCCTGGGCATTGCCGCCCACGAAGCAGGCCATGCCTTGCAAAAGCAGGAAAACTACCCCTTCCTCTCTCTGCGCACCCTGATGGTGCCGGTGGTGAATATTGGTTCTCACCTATCCTGGCCCATTTTCCTGCTGGGCATCATCGTATCCTGGGAACCCTTGCAGATCGCCGGCATCGTGCTCTTTTCCCTGGTGGTGCTCTTTTCCCTGATCACCCTGCCCGTGGAATTTGACGCCAGCCGCCGGGCCATGAGAATGCTCACTTCCAGCGGCTATCTCACCCAGTCGGAAGAAAAGGGCGCTCAGGCGGTATTGAACGCCGCCGCCATGACCTATGTGGCCTCCTTTGTATCGGCGCTGATGCAATTGCTCCGGCTGGTGGCCATCTCCCGGAGAAGGGACTAACACAATTTTCCATTGACAGCAACCATTGGAAACTGGTATACTTTCCCTGCATCCCACAAAAAAGAAAGAAGGATCTGACTCATGCGTAAATTGCTCTCTGTAATCCTGGCGCTGCTCCTGGCTCTTTCCTGCTGCCCCGCGCTGGCGGAAGAAACAGAATACGTCCAGTACACCCATCCCACCCTTGGCTACACCGCTGAAGTGCCCAACGGCTGGTTTGCCTTGGACACTGACACCATTGCTTCCTTTGTGAAAGTCGCTTTTGAAGGCGATCTGGAGGGCGTTGATCCTGCTTTTGCTGCCAACCTGGAAAGCGAGTTGGCCGGCACGGATATAGCCATGTTTCTGGCCGTGAACGGAAGCAACATCAATATCGTAAAGCAGTATCTGGGGCTGCCGATCAGCGCCGAATTGTTTATGTCCATGATGATGCCCTCCCTGCTCACCCAATACGAGGCCACGTTTGATGAAATCTCCTTCCCCGATGACGGCTCCGTATATTACACCGAGGATGAGCGGGCCTTCTGCTCCCTCACCGTCACTTATATGTTGAATGGTCAGGAAGTCACCTGCACCCAGTATTATCACATGGTAGATGCAGATATGTATGTATTCACCCTCACCTATGCTCCTGACTTGGATGAAGACAGCATGCATGACTACCGCGCCCATATCCGTCATATGCTGGATACCTTCGTTCCCGCCGCCGAATAATCCATAAACCAAAAATGGCCTGCAATCGCTTCTGATTGCAGGCATTCAAATCATTGATAAAGTCAATGATTTGGCGGACTGAGACAAACCCTGCAAGTCAAGGCGGCGAGGCTGCAAAAAAGGGAGCTTACACAGACGTAAGTGACCGCATTTTGCAGCCGACGCCAACGCAGAAAGCAAAAATGGCCGCATGATTGCAGCCATTTTTGCGTTTGCGGGGTTTGTCAGCGGTCTGAATGGCCTGCAATTGCTTCTGATTGCAGGCATTTTTCATATTCAATCCACGTTGTTGCTATCTTTCATGGCCTGGAGGGTCTTTTCCAGCAAGGCGTCCAATTCCCAGCCCAGCATCCCGGCCCCCTGCTCAATCACATCCCTTGAGCACCCGGCTGCAAAGCGCTTATCCTTATATTTCTTTTTCAGGGATTTTACTTCCATATCCTTTACGCTCTTGGAGGGCCGCATCATGGCCGCCGCACCGATCAGGCCGGTGAGCTCATCCGTAGCAAAGAGCACCTTCTCCATTTCATGTTCCGGCTTGATATCCACCGTGATCCCAAAGCCGTGGCTGGCGGTAGCATGGATGAGGCGCTCATCCATCCCCATTTCCCGCATCATTTCCTGGCTCTTTATGCAGTGCTGATCCGGATATTTTTCATAATCCAGATCATGCAAAATGCCAACGGCTTCCCAAAAATCCGCTTCTTCCCCGTAGCCCAATTCCTGAGCATACCATTTCATCACATCACCCACAATGCGGCCATGCTTTTGGTGGAATTCTCCTTCGTTATACTGAATCAGAATATTCCAGGCTTCCTGAGGCGTAGGAATCATATGTGCATCCTCCTTTTATTCTTCTGCAAACATGGGGGTGGAAAGATAGCGGTCCCCCGTATCGGGAAGCAGCACCACAATATTCTTTCCCTTATTTTCCGGGCGCTTGGCCAACTGAACCGCCGCATAAATCGCTGCCCCGGAGGAAATGCCCACCAGCACCCCCTCCAGCCTGCCCATCTGACGGCCCAAAGCAAAGGCGTCTTCATTGGCCACCTGAATCACTTCATCATACACTTTCGTGTTGAGCACTTTGGGCACAAAGCCCGCGCCGATGCCCTGAATTTTGTGGGGCCCGGCCTTTCCTCCGCTGAGCACTGGGGAAGATGCGGGCTCTACCGCTACGATCTTTACACGGGGATTTTTGCTTTTTAAGTATTCGCCCACGCCCGTGATCGTGCCGCCGGTGCCCACACCCGCCACAAAAATATCCACGTTTCCTTCCGTATCTTCCCAGATTTCTGGGCCGGTGGAAGCAATATGCGCTGCGGGATTGGCGAAATTTTCAAATTGGCCGGGAATAAAGGCCCCGGGGATTTCCCGGGCCAATTCCTCCGCTTTGGCAATGGCCCCCGCCATCCCCCTGGCCCCATCGGTGAGCACAAGCTGGGCCCCATAGGCTTTCATCAAAAGCCGCCGTTCCATGCTCATGGTTTCAGGCATCACGATGATCGTTTGATAGCCCCGGGCCGCCGCCACGGCGCATAAACCAATGCCGGTATTGCCGGAGGTGGGCTCGATAATCACTGAGCCTTTCTTTAAAAGCCCTTTTTCCTCCGCCGCATTGATCATGGAAAGGGCCACCCGGTCCTTTACCGATCCTGCAGGATTCAGGTATTCCAATTTGGCCAGTAGCCTTGCCTCCAAATGATATTCCGCTTCAAAATGATGAAGTTCCATCAAAGGGGTATTCCCGATCAATTGATCTACAGAAGCATAAATTCTGCTCATGATATGTTCCTCCATTCACTTGATTATCATATGCAAAAATCCACAGATTGTCAACAGGGAGCAGGGGCTATTCACCATATTGCTCTATAGAGGAAATAAAGATAAAATTTTGTCGCATGCGCAGCAGGAAAAAAGAGTTATACGTGGAATAGGTGAAGTTGGGTTAGGATAAGGTTCCTTTTATTCAAGAGGAACTTAGGTATATTTTCCCAAGCCTTTATCACCAAATAATCAGGAGAATGGAGGAAAAGGGAATGGACATGACTGAACGGTTGCAGGCCCTGGCCACGGAAAAAACGGCCATCCTGCAGGGCGATGCCGAGCGCGTTGCCAAGCAGCACGCCGATGGCAAATGCACTGCGCGGGAGCGCATCGGCAAGCTGTATGATGCGGGCAGCTTCATGGAGATCGATGCCCTGCGCAAGGATAGCAATGTGGTGGCGGGCGTTGGTACGGTAAACGGCCAGGCCGTATACACCTTTGCTCAGGATTACGCTGCCATGGGTGGCGCTATGACCAAGGAACAGGCTGCCAAAATCATGAAGGTGCTGAACATGGCGAAGGTAACGGGTGCTCCCGTTGTGGCGTTGCTGGACAGCGCAGGCGCCAAGATCACCGAGGGCGCTGCTGCGCTTCCCATGTATGCTGAAATTATGGGCGCCATGGCCCGCCTCTCCGGCGTGTGCCCCATGATCGCCTGCGTGATGGGTCCTTGCAAGGGCCTGGCCACCCTGCTCACTCAGGTGGCCGATATCACCATCCAGGTGAAAAAGACCGGTGAAATCGCCCTGCACACCGCGCTGGTAATGAACAGCGAAAAGGGCAAGGAAAAGACTGCGCAGCAGCTCTTTGGCGCCGAAACCATGGCCAAGCAGGGCGCTGTGGCCCTTACCGCCGAAAGCGAAGATGAAGCCACCGCGCTCATCGCCGCCCTGGTGGATATGCTGCCCGCCTGCAATATGGAAGATGCCCCCCTGGCGGAAGAAGATGACCTCAACCGCCTGCTGATCTGCGAAAATCCTGATGACGCTGCTTCCCTGATGGCGGATATCGCCGACGGCAACCGCGTGATCGAGCTGTACAAGGAATATGGCACCGCCGTGAAGGTGGCCCTGTGCCGCATCGGCGGCCGCACCGTGGGCGTGATCGCCACCGATCATGAAAATGACGGCGGCCGGCTCACCGCCTGCGCCTGCAAGAAGGCTGCCCGCTTTGTGCGCCTGTGCGATTGCTACGGCCTGCCCGTGGTATCCCTGATCAACACCGATGGCCTTTCCGTTCCCTGTGAATGCCACCAGGCCAAATTGATCAAGGGCGCTGCCGAATTGCTTTACGCCTATGCCGAAACCACCGCTCCCAAGGTGGCCATCGTCACGGGCAACGCCGTGGGCGCTGCCTATGTGGCCATGGGCGGCAAGAGCGTGGCCGATATGTGCTATGCCTGGCCCACCGCCATGATCGCTCCCCTCACCGCTGAAACCGCCGTGCAGACCATGGACGCCGATCTCCTTCTTTCCGGCGAAAAGCGGGAAGACCTGGAAGAAAAGTATGCCGAAAAGTGCGGCGCCATCGCTGCTGCCCAGGAAGGCATTGTGGATGATGTGATCGAAGCCAAGGAAACCCGCAAGCATATCATCGCCGCCCTGGAGCTGCTGGCTGCCAAGCATGATGTGAACCTGCCCAAGAAGCATGGCAATCTGCCGCTGTAATAGGAGGCAAGTATGGATAGTTTGATGCTGAGCCTCTCCACCACGGCTGTGGGCATGCTGGTTGTTTTTTCCGGCCTGGTGATTCTGATCGCATGCATTTATGGCATGACCAGCCTCACCGGCCGAAAGAGCCAGGCAGCCGCTCCCCAGGTGGAAGAAGCCCCCGTTGCCGCCCCCGTGGCAGTAGAAACTGCCCCTGCTGCGGTGGAAGAAAATGATGAACAGCTCATCGCCGTGATCACCGCGGCCATCGCCGCCGTGTGGGAAGGGCAGCAGAGCAGCTTTGTGGTGCGCCGTGTACGCCGCGCCCAGAGCAGCACCGCCCGCGCCCGTGCGGCCCGGGATGAGCAGATGTTCAGCCGGCTGTAATCAAGATTTTTTCCTGTGCCAAACAGGCGCAATGAATTCAACATTGTAAGGAGAGTATCATCATGCGTAAATTCAATATCACCGTCAATGGCGTTGCTTATGAAGTAGAAGTTGAAGAAGTAGGCGCGATCCCCGCTGCCGTTCCCGCTGCTCCTGTGGCTGCCGCTCCCGTGGCTGCTCCCGCCCCTGTGGCCGCTGCTCCTGCCGCCGCCCCTAAGGCTGCCGCCCCCGCTCCCGCTGCTGCTCCCAAGGCCGCTCCCGTTGCCGGCGGCGTGAAGGTGACCGCTCCCATGCCCGGCACCATCCTGGACGTGAAAGTTGCTCAGGGCGCTTCCGTAAAGAAGGGCGATATCCTGGTGGTTCTGGAAGCCATGAAGATGGAAAACGAAATCCTCGCTTCTCAGGATGGCACGGTGGCTCAGGTGCTGGTAACCAAGGGCGCTTCCGTGAACTCCGGCGACGTGCTCTGCGTGCTGAACTAATCCCGGGTTAAAAAATATCCCGAAAGGAGAAGAATTGCATGCAGTCTGTAAATATCTGGGGAACCATCGTGGATCTGGCCAATGAATCCGGCATTGCGATGTTCCTGCAGGATCCCAAGGCCCTGATCATGGTGGGTATCGCCTGCTTCCTGGTGTATCTGGCCATCGTAAAGAAATTTGAGCCTCTGCTGCTCTTGCCCATCGCCTTTGGTATGCTGCTTACCAATCTGCTTGGAAGCGAAGTATACCATGAGGAGCTTTTCGCCGGCGGCCATGCCAACTGGGGCCTCTTTGGCGGGGCAATTCTAACCGAATCCAAAGATCTTTTGAATCTGGGCGCCCTTACCGTGAATAATGCCGGCGCAATCCTTAAGGATGGCGCTGTGATCGCCCAGATCACCGAAAACTTCAGCGTAGGCGCTACCCTGAACGAAGCGGGCGCCCTGATCGCCGAAAACGGCGAAATGATCGCCGAATCCGTGGCCGTGATCATCAAGGACGGCTCCGCCTTCATCAGCGACGGCACCGTGTATTCCGCCACCGGCGTGGCCCTGGCCACCACCGGGAAAACCATTACTGCAGGCCTCTTGGACTATCTCTACCTGGGCGTGAAATTGGGCATTTATCCCTGCCTGATCTTCATCGGCGTAGGCGCGGGCACCGACTTTGGCCCCCTCATCGCCAACCCCAAGACCCTGCTCCTTGGCGCTGCCGCCCAGCTGGGTATCTTCATCGTGTTTATCGGCGCTTCTCTGCTGGGCTTCTCCCCTGCGGAAGCGGGCGCCATCGGCATCATCGGCGGCGCGGACGGCCCCACGGCCATCTGGCTCACCGGTAAGCTGGCTCCCCATCTCCTGGGCCCCATCGCCGTGGCCGCTTACAGCTATATGGCCCTGGTTCCCGTGATCCAGCCCCCCATCATGAAGGCGCTCACCACCAAGAAAGAGCGCTCCATCGTGATGGAACAGCTGCGTCCCGTATCCAAGAAGGAAAAGATTCTCTTCCCTGTGGTGGTAACCATTCTGGTTTCCCTGCTCCTCCCCTCCGCCACTCCCCTGGTTGGGTGTCTTATGCTGGGCAACCTGATGCGGGAATGCGGCGTGGTGGAACGCCTGAACAAGACCGTTCAGAACGAACTGATGAACATCGTCACCATCTTCCTGGGCATCACGGTGGGCGCTACCGCCACTGCCTCTACCTTCCTCACCTGGGATACCATCAAAATCATCGCCCTGGGTGTGTTCGCCTTTGGCTGCGGCACTGCGGGCGGCCTCTTGCTTGCTAAGCTCATGAACAAGCTCACCGGCGGCAAGATCAACCCCCTGATTGGCTCCGCCGGCGTATCCGCCGTTCCCATGGCCGCCCGCGTATCCCAGATGGTTGGCCAGAAGGAAAACCCCGGTAATTTCCTGCTGATGCATGCCATGGGCCCCAACGTGGCCGGCGTTATCGGCTCTGCTATCGCCGCCGGCGTGCTGCTGAGCATGTTTGGCTAAATCAATTCCGAATTTTGAATTTTCCATTCGTTGGAAAGGAGAATTATGATGGCTAAGGTGAAAATTACTGATACCATCCTGCGCGACGCGCATCAGTCTCAGGCTGCTACGCGCATGCGCATCGATGAAATGCTGCCTGCCTGCGAAATGCTGGATAAGGCCGGCTACTTCTCCCTGGAATGCTGGGGCGGTGCCACCTTCGACAGCTGCCTGCGCTTCCTGAATGAAGATCCCTGGGAACGCCTGCGCATCCTGCGCAAGGCCCTTCCCAACACCAAACTGCAGATGCTGCTTCGCGGCCAGAACATTCTGGGCTACAAGCATTATGCCGACGACGTGGTGGATTACTTCGTAAAGAAGTCCATCGACAACGGCATCGACATCATCCGTACCTTCGACGCCCTCAACGACCTGCGCAACATGGAAACCGCCGTGAAGGCCACCAAGAAGTACAACGGCCTTGCCGAAGTGGCCATGAGCTACACCACTTCTCCTGTGCACACAGAAGAATATTTCGTGAAGCTGGCCCAGGATATCGAATCCATGGGCGCGGACCTCATCTGCATCAAGGATATGGCCGGCCTGCTCCTGCCCTTTGACGCCTACTCCCTGATCAAGAAGCTCAAGGCCAACACCAAGCTGCCCATCGTGCTCCATACCCACAACACCGCCGGCACCGGCGCCATGACCCTGATTAAGGCCGTGGAAGCGGGCGTGGACGTAATCGACACCGCTCTGTCTCCTCTGGGCGGCGGCACCAGCCAGCCCGCCACCGAATCCATGGTGGCCGTGCTCAAGGGCACTGAATATGATACCGGCCTGGATGAAGAGCTGCTTGCCAAGATCGCCGAGCATTTCCGCGGCGTGGCCGATCGCCTGGGCAAGGATAACTGGCGCGACGCCGGAAAAGTCCTGGCCGTGGACGCCAAGGCTCTGCAGTATCAGGTGCCCGGCGGTATGCTTTCCAACCTCATCGGCCAGCTCAAGCAGGCCAATGCCATGGATAAGTATTATCAGGTGCTGGAAGAAGTGCCCCGGGTCCGCGAGGACTTTGGCTATCCTCCCCTGGTAACCCCCACTTCCCAGATCGTGGGCACCCAGGCCGTTATGAACGTGCTGGGCGGCGAGCGCTATAAGATGGTCACCAAGGAATCCAAGGGCCTGCTCAAGGGCGAATACGGCCGGCTGCCCGCTCCCGTGAATGAGGAAGTGCGCAAGAAGTGCATTGGCGACGATAAGGTGATCACCCATCGCCCCGCCGATGATCTCTCCCCCGAGCTGGAAGGCTACCGCAAGGAAATCGCCCAGTACAGCCAGCAGGATGAGGACGTGCTCTCCTATGCTCTGTTCCCCCAGGTGGCCACCAAGTTCTTCCAGTGGCGCCAGGCGCAGCAGCTGAAGGCCGATCCCACTTCCTTCAACAAGGAAGACGGCACCATGCCTGTGTAATTAATTCAATAAATTTGCGAGAGGGTGCTTTTGAGTCAAAAGCACCCTCTCGCGCTCTCCCGAAAACCAATTGGGAAAAATATGGATTATTTTCTCATTCTTTGGCCCTCCCCGTTGCGATACTGAATTCCGGCAAAGGAGAAGACCTGTATGAACACCACCGCACAAAGCATTAAGCATCTAATCCTCTCCAACGAAGCGTATTATAAGCCCCTGGCGGAAAAAGCAAAGGAAGAAAGCCAACGCTTTCACCGCATTTTCCGGGATCAGCCGGATTGGGTGTCCGGCTGGTTCCATGATTTCGCCTGCCCCCATTGCGCCAGCACCCTGGCTTTTGATCCCGAAATGGCCTATGCCCCGCCCAACACCTTTATTTGCCCCCAATGCGGCAGGCAACTAAAGGATGCGAAATTTGATGAAGCCTGGGTTTATTGCTACCGCGCTGCCACGGCAAAAATGCTGGAATCAGCGGCTGTATGCGCCCTGCTGGGGGATCCGCAGGCAACGCGTACTCTGGAGCGCTTCTTTGATTTTTATGCCGATCATTATGCCGGCTTTGCCATTCACGGCCATGCCAGCGGCAAACTCATGCCCCAAGTGCTGGATGAAGCGGTATGGTGTATTCAGGTGCTGCGGGGCTTTTATCCCTGCCGGACGCTCTTTTCAAAGGAAAAGCGTCAAAAATGGTATGAACAATTGTTTTTGCCTCTGGCCAAATTGATCAATGAACCAGAATTACAAAAAACCATCCATAATCATGTGCTGTGGCATAAATGTGCCCTGGGGACGATTGCCCTGTGCTTTGAGGATCATGATTTGCTCCATCATGCCCTGGATGAGCAATGGGGCATCCGGGAGCAGGTGCGCAAAGGCTTCACCTCGGATGGCCTTTGGCGGGAAGGCTCCATTTTGTATCATTACTATGCCTTGGAAGCTCTCACAGGCTTTTGCCAATTTTTTGCCGATCAGCATCCCGGGGATCCATTGGTTTTAGGCTTGGAGCAGCCCTACATGGCTCCCCTTGCCCTTTCCTATGATGGGTGGACCCTGCCCAGCATCAATGATGGATGGTATCCCCTCACCTTGGATCGCTTTGCCAATCAATTTCACCGGGCAGCCGCGCTCTCTGGCTCAAAGCAGCTTTGGCAGCAGGTGGAACGCATCCGAAACCGCTGCCCCCAGGTCATTGCTGTGCCAACCGCTTTGCTGATAGACCCTCTCCCTCAATCCGCCGAAATCTGGGCAGACGCACGGCTGGCTTACATCCAAAAGCCCTTCCTCACCCTTCTCAAATCTGGAGTAGTCACTCGCAGCCACATGCACCGGGATTATTTATCCATAATCATTCCGCCCTTTTCTAACGACTTGGGCACCCCAGGCTATGGTCATCCCCTGTATCGCAGCTGGTATCAGTTGGCCGCTGCTCACAACACCATTACGGTGGATGGAGAGCAGCCCTATCTGGTGCTCCCTAATCATCTGGAGGCAGTGGAAAATGGCGCACGAGCGGCGGTGGAGGGGGGATGGGACGGCGTTATCACTGCCAATCGCACCCTGACCATAAAGGATGGTAAGCTCAACGATCGCACCGAGATTCAGTGCGAGGGTGAACACACAATAGACTGGTTTTTCCACTGTGAAGGAAAAGTGCAACTTTCAGCTAAGACTGAAGGAAGCGCTTTCCTTGGCAGCGAATTTGGCTATGAATATTTTACGGATGTACGCCGGATCTCAGGAGATTCCCTCACCCTTTCCTTCACTTTGGAGAACCGCAGACTGCACCTGGATCTCTCCATCGCTGACATGGAGGCATTCATCGCCAAATCCCCCGGTAATCCTGCCAATACCCTGCGCACCTCGATCATCCTGCGAAAAAAAGGCACCGCGGCGATTTTTGATATCACCTATTCCCAGGAACTTTTCTAAAGACAACATATTCAGGAGGAAAGCAGCCTGAGATTCTTTTATCGCTTGCAGATGAAATATTACGCCCACTACAGCGCAAAAAGCGCAGCGGAGAGGCGCCGGAAGCGGGGGCTTTTCTGGCTGGTGGTTTTGTATACTTTGTATGCCTTTTTATTGATTCTGCTTTGGGCCACAGGAAAAAGCAATGCCACAGAGCTCCTTATCAGCCTGGTGCTCACGCTTCTTTGTCCCAGCAGCGGATATTTCCTTTACCGGGACGATGATTTATGCCGCGCCAGAAATATCAGGAGCGCTATGCAAAAGGATTCCTCCCCGATCCCGGAGCATGCCCTGGCCCGCTTTCACCTCTCCGGGCTCTTCATATGGGTGGGCGGTATTATCATAATTGCCTCGTTTCTGCTTCGTTAATATGAAAAAGGCGTTGTCTCAAAATGGCTGAAAAAGGCCATCAGAGGCAACGCCTTTTTTCAGGCTTGGTGCCTGAATATTCTTTATGCGTATTGCTTTAGAAGCGCCAGCAGGGCATCCACGTCCTTTTCCTCCGTGGCCCAGCTGGTGGCAAAGCGGATCACCGTATGCGTATCATCCGGCTTTTCCCAGAAAGAATAGCGCACCTGATCCTTAATTTTCTCCAGGGTTTCATCCTTCATCAGAATGAACTGCTGATTGGTAGGGGAATCCAGGAAAAAGGAATAGCCCAGCTCCTCAAGGCCCTTTTTCATTTTCTGGGCCATTTTGATGGCGTGAGCAGCGATTTCCAGGTAAAGGTTATCGGTGAACAGGGTATCAAACTGCACGCCCAGCAGCCTTCCCTTGGCCAGCAACGCGCCGTGCTGCTTGATCTGGCTGAAAAAGCGCTTGGGAGATTTTTGAGGAAACACCACCGCTTCTCCGCACAGAGCGCCCACCTTGGTGCCGCCGATATAGAAGCAATCGCAATACTGACACAGCACCGGCAGCGTCACATCCGTTCCTGGGCTCATCAGCCCATAGCCAAGCCTCGCCCCATCCAGGAAAAGAGGAATCTCATATGCCCGGCACACCTTAGAAATGGCCTCCAATTCCCCCTTGGTATAGAGGGTGCCGTATTCGGTGGGATGGGAGATATACACCATACCGGGGTGCACCATATGAGGATGGGTGGGATCGGCATAGAAATCCTTCAGCAGCTTTTCCAGTTCCCCCGCATCCATTTTCCCATCATGGGAGGGAAGGGCCAGCACCTTATGGCCGGTATATTCAATGGCCCCCGCCTCATGGCCGTTGATATGCCCCGTCACTGCGGATACCGCGCCCTCGCAGGGGCCCAGCAGCGCGCTGATGATGGTAGCATTGGCCTGGGTGCCGCCCACCAGGAAATAAATATCCGCATCCGGGCACTGGCAGGCAGCCCGGATTTTTTCTTTGGCGCTCTGGCAATATTCATCATTGCCATAGCCAATCTGCTGCACCCGATTGGTTTCCAGCAGCCGACTTAAAATTTTCTCGTGAGCACCCTCAGAATAATCGTTTTCAAAAAACAGCATACGTCAACGTTCCTCTCTGAAATAGGGCAGGCCCAGGCTCATAGGCGGCTGGTTTTCCCGCTTGTTACGAATACTGGTCACAATCAATACCAGGATGGTAACCACGTAAGGCAACATCTTCAAAATGGGCTTGGCAGCCATGGTTACGGTGATGCCCGGAATATTGGCAATGTAGCTGGAGCAACTGAACAGGAAACCGAACACCGTGGAGCCAAGAATGGTCATATGAGGCCGCCACAAGGCGAAAATCACCAGGGCGATGGACAGCCAGCCAAAGGCCTCAATGCTGAGATACGCTTCCTGCGAAGCCATAAAATCGATGATGTAATAGAAACCGCCCAGGCCCGCAAGGCCGCTACCGATGCAGGTGGCGGCATACTTATACCGGGTCACGTTAATGCCCACGGCGTCCGCCGTACCGGGATTTTCACCCACAGCGCGAAGATGCAGGCCCACTTTCGTGCGGTAAAGCACGATGGATGCAACAATGGCGATGATTACCGCCAGGAAAAACAATACGCCCAGATATTGCAGCGCATCCGTCCGTCCCGCAAAAGGCCAGCGATACAGCTGCTTGGGGCCCACCAGATAGATGGTGGCATCCAACTTGCTGAAGATCACCTTCATCAGGCCCACGCCAAAGGTGGTGAGCGCCAGGCCGGTTACGTTCTGATTAGCCCGGAGGGTAACGGTAAGGAAGCTGTAAATGGCTCCCATAAGCATGGAAAAGGCCAGGGAGCCCAGGATACCCAGGATCACGATCAAGAAGCCGGGCAAGGAAGATTTGCCGATGAAGTTCAGCATCAAGCATCCGCCTGCGCCGCCCATGCACATAATGCCGGGGATACCCAGGTTCAGATGCCCCACCTTTTCCGTGAGGATTTCGCCGGTGGAGCCATACATGAATACGGCGCCGAAGGCCAAGGAGTCAATGAGGAAATTCACCCATACGTTCATTTTACGCCCTCCTTCTGATCCTTCTTGCGAAAAATGATCTGATAATTGATGAAAAATTCGGAGCCGATGATGAAGAACAGAATAATGCCCACGATCACATCCGGGAATGCGCCATTGACATTGAAATCCTGAGAAATCTGGGCGGCGCCGGAATTGAGCATGGAGATGAGGCCAGATGTAATCAGCATCACCAGAGGATTGAATTTAGCCAGCCAGGAAACCATGATGGCGGTGAAGCCCTGGCCGCCCACGGATTCCGTGGTCACGCTCTGGTCCAGACCCGCGCCGATCAAATATCCGGACAGGCCGCACAGCAAACCGCTCACCAGCATGGTGCGAATAATCACCTTTTTCACGTTAATGCCGCTGTACTGCGCCGTGCGCACGCTTTCGCCCACCACGGAAATTTCATAGCCCTGCTTGCTGTGCTTAAGATAGATATACAGAAACATCGTCAGCGCCAGCACAATCAGGACAATCACCAGATAATCATGGCCAAAGGAGGGAAGCTTGCCATACTTTAATTTACCCAAAGTGGAAGAACCGCTGGGCACCCAGACCACCAGGAAATAGCTCACAACGAAAGTAGCCACATAGTTCATCATCAGGGTAAAGAGGGTTTCGTTGGTGTTCCACTTGGCCTTAAAGAGAGCAGGAATCAAGGCCCACACGCCGGCATAGAGCAGCGCGCCAATGAACATCAATACCAGCAGCAGCCATTCGGGCACCTGGCCCCCCAGATAGAAGGCCACGGAGATGGCCCCCAGCACGCCCATAAGGGTTTGCCCCTCGGCGCCTATATTCCAGAAGCGCATCCGGAAAGCGGGGGTTACCGCCAGAGAAATGCACTGAAGAATGGCCAGGTTTTTCAGGAATTTCCACAGTTTTCGGTTCGTGGAAAAAGCGCCCTTAATAAAGCAATAATAGAAATCATCAATCCTGTCGGGATTTTTCTGCAGCTTTTCAATGAGAATAAAGGCTGCAATCCCGCAAAACAGCAGACCCAGCACAATGGCCGTCAGACGAATGGCCCATGCCTTCACGGGATGAATCACCGGCCGCTTGGCCAGGTGGAACATGGGCTCATGCACGGTCACATTTTTCTTTTCGCTCATTTACGCTTCCTCCTTCCGGGGGGCATTCGTCTTGGTCATCAAAAGGCCGATTTCTTCCTTGGTAGCAGTGCGGGCGTCCACAACGCCGGTGACGGTGCCAGAGTTGATCACCAGGATCCTGTCGCACAATTCCAGCAGCACATCCAGATCCTCGCCCACAAAGATCACGGCCACGCCATTTTCCTTCTGCTTGTTGAGCAAGTTATAAATGGTATAAGAAGAATTGATATCCAGGCCGCGCACAGGATAGGCTGCCATCAATACCTTAGGAGCAAAGGCGATTTCCCGGCCCACCAGCACCTTTTGCACATTGCCACCAGACAAACGGCGAACAGGGGTGTTCACCCCGGGGGTGACCACTTCCAATTCCTTAATGATTTCTTCTGCCAAGGCCTTGGGCTTTTTCCTGTCCACAAAGCCGGCGTGGCCTTTGCGATAGCTGCGCAGCATCATATTATCGGTGATGCCCATGCTACCAACCAAGCCCATACCCAACCGGTCTTCCGGCACAAAGGAGAGGCGCACGCCCAATTCACGGATCTCAAGGGGCGTTTTATCCCGTAAATCCATGATTTCATCTTCTCTGAAGAGCACATTGCCGCTTTCCACCCACTTGCGGATTTCGGTGTTGCTCATACCTTCAAAGGATACCGCTTTGCCCTTTTCATCATGGAAAGCATCCAGAGCAGCCAGTTCCTTCACTCGCACCAGGGATTTATGGAAGAAGGTGACGGGCTTATCCTTTTTGGGGTTGGTAAAGATCACTTCGCCGCCGGTGAGAGGCTGAAGACCTGCAATCGCTTCCAGCAGCTCCTTCTGGCCGCTGCCGGCAATGCCCGCAATGCCCAGAATTTCACCGCTGTTTGCAGTGAAGGATACATCTTTGAGCACCTGGATACCCTCGGCATCCACGCTGTTTAACCCCTTCACTTCCAGGCGTGGGGTGGGGTTCTTGGGTTCGCTCCTGTCAATATTCAAAGATACCTTCTTGCCCACCATCATTTCGGTAAGACTGCTTTCGGTAGCATCGCAGGTATTAACGGTGGCGATATGCTCGCCCTTTCGCAAGATGGCCACCCGATCGGACACAGCCAGCACTTCATGGAGCTTATGGGTGATGATAATAATGGATTTTCCGTCTTCCTTCATGCGATGGAGCACCGCAAACAGGCGGTCTATTTCCTGGGGTGTAAGCACAGCGGTGGGTTCATCCAGAATCAGGATATCCGCGCCGCGATAGAGCACCTTGAGAATTTCCACCGTCTGCTTTTCGGAGACGGACATATCATAAATTTTCTTCTGGGGATCCATATGAAATCCGTATTTCTGCGCAAGCTCAGAAACCCGGTTATTGACGGTTTTCAGGTTATACTTGCCGCTTTCTTCCACGCCAAGTACGATATTTTCTGCAGCAGTAAATAGATCCACCAGCTTAAAATGCTGATGAATCATGCCAATTTTCAGTTCAAACGCATCCTTGGGCGAACGGATCACCACTTCCCGATCATCCTTATAAATCTTGCCCTCATCCGGGAAATAGATCCCAGCGATCATATTCATCAGGGTAGTTTTTCCGCATCCGTTTTCGCCCAGAACGGACAGGATTTCCCCCTGATACACATCCAAATCCACGTTATGATTGGCCACCACGCTGCCAAAGCGCTTGGTGATGCCGCGCATGCTGAGAGCAATTTTCTTTTCCACGGTATACCCTCCGTATACTGTATTAAAATGGAAAGTGCTTGGACCGCCGCTCCCGAGAGCGGCAGTCCAAGCAGAGATGGGGGCAGAGTACCCCAATGACAGTTGGATAAAATTAGTCGCCGTACATTTCGTTCAACAGCTCGATGCCATCGATGCGCACATCGAAGTAGGGAGCAGCACGATATTCGGATTCATGGAAGTAACCATCGGCCACAACTTCGGTATCGGGCGTGAAATTGTCATCGGTATCCACGTCGGCCAGGTAGCTTTCCAGCTTGGCGCCGCCTACGGTGATGAAGTTGTCAGCAGCAGTGTCGAACACCTTCAGGGTGCCAGCTTCCAGCTGGGCCTTCACTTCGGCAAGCTTTTCCTCGGTGCCGGCAGCGGCAACGGCGGTGTTCACATCAGTGAGAAGCACGGAGTTGGTAGCGATGGTACCGGTCCAGTCAACAGCGATTTCTTCGCCGGCAGCAACCTGCTTCACAATGTATTCAAAGTAGGGAGCCCAGTTGATGCGGGAAGCCACGATGAAGGTCTTTTCGCAGGATTCCACGGTGGAGCCGTTGTAGGAAACGTTGGGGATACCGGCGTCTTCGCAAGCGGTGGGAGCGCCCATGGAGTCAGCATGCTGAGAGATCAGGTCGCAGCCGGCAGCGATGAGGGCATTGGCAGCAGCGCGTTCTTCGGTTTCGCCATACCAGGTGCCGGTGAACATAACCTTCATGGTCACATCGGGGCACACGCTCTTAGCGCCCAGGTAGAAAGAGGTGTAACCGGAGATCACTTCGGCAAAGGTGAAAGCACCCACATAGCCCATCAGGGGAGCATCGCCCTTAAGCTTGCCAGCGGCCTTGAGCTCGTTGAGCTTCATGCCAGCGGCAACACCGGCCAGATAGCGGCCTTCATAGATAGCAGCGAAAGCATTGTGGAAGTTAGCCAGGCCTTCAGTATGGGCCCGAGTGCCAGTAGCGTGGCAGAACTGCACATTGGGGTTTTCCTTGGCAGCTTCCAGCAGGAAGGATTCATGGCCGAAGGAGTTGGCAAAGATGATATTGCAGCCTTCGTCCACCAGGTCCAGAGCAGCTTCGGTGCAGGCCTGGGATTCATCGATATCACGCACCAGGATCACCTGATCCTCAGACAGGCCCAGGTTAGCAGCGGCTTCCTGCACGCCATTGATGAAGTTAAGGTCATAGGTAGAAAGTTCACCGTGCAGCAGGATCACGCCCAGCTTCACGTCGGACAGGTCCAGGGTATCTTCCGCCATAGCGGGCAGACAGGACAGGCACAGAACCAGGGTCAGCAGAAGGGCAACAAGCTTTTTCATGGGTTTTTCCTCCTCCAGATTTTCCTGTAAAATGATTTTTCTATTGGATCAATCGTCGCTGAGCAGAATTTTTCCATCCTCAATGCCGGTAACGATTGCCAAAGACGAAAGCTTCACGCCCATGGCGCGCAGGTTTTTTCCTCCGGGCATAAAGCCCTTTTCCACCGCGATCCCCACGCCCACCACTTCGCAGTCAAGCTGGGCGCACAGGGCCATCATGCCCTGCACGGCCTGACCATCGGCCAGAAAATCATCGATGATCAATACGCGGCTGCCCTTGGGCAGATAGCGCTTATCCACCCGGATCACGTTTTCACGCTTATGGGTGAAGGAGTAAACCTTGGCCTGGGCAACGTCGGGGGATTGCACCACCGTAGCGCCTTTTTTGGCAAACACCACGGGGATATCCTGAAGAAAATGAGCAGCGGCCACTGCCATAGCGATCCCGCTGGCTTCCACCGTTAAAACCACTGTGGGCTGCTCCGCCCGAAAACGGGCGGCAAATTCCTCGCCCATTTTGAAAAGCAGCGCCGTATCGATGCGATGATTCAGAAACATATCCACCTTGACCACGTCGCTTCCCAATCCTACACCGTGCTCCCGGATGGCTTCTTTCAGTTCCTTCATCGAATCCGGCGCCTCCTTCTGGCTTCAACGGGCGGCTTTTCCCATTTTTTCGGAAAAGGCGAACGTTTTTTGCAAATACGACATTATTGTATCGAATTCTCGTCAAAAAAGCAACCCCTTTTCCAGAAAAAAACGGCATTTTTCAGCAGCTTGTCGCTTTGCACAAAATGGCAGCGTATTTTTCCGCGCTCTGGCCACAATAGCAGTGACCACGAAAAAAGGAGGTGAATGGGGAAATGAATCAGTCTGGCAGCCAGAATGGAAACCGGGTCAACGTGCCCGAAGCCCGGGGCGCCCTGGACAACATGAAATTTGAAATTGCCCGGGAACTGGGCATCAATTTCAAGCAGGGCTACAACGGCGATCTCACCAGCCGGGAAAACGGCTATGTGGGAGGCTATATGGTGAAGCGCCTGATCGAACAGGCGGAGAGGCAGATGGCCGGCAAGCAGTAAACCGGTTTCTTTTCCCTGAAAGCCCCTTGAAAAGGAATGCCTCCTTTTTCAATCGGCTTTCCATGAACCAAATTAGAACAGGAGTGGATGAACCATGTATAACGCCAACAATTCTTCTTCCAACAATTCCAACCGTGTGAACGTGCCCGAAGCCCGCGCCGCCCTGGACAACATGAAATTTGAAATCGCCAGCGAACTGGGCATCAACCTCAAGCAGGGCTACAACGGCGATCTTCCCTCCCGCCAGGCCGGCTACATCGGCGGCTATATGGTGAAGCGCATGATCGAACAGCAGGAACGCCAGATGAGCGGAAAGTAACGGTATTTTCCATCGTTTCCACGCCTTTACGGGGCTGTCGCATATTGCGGCAGCCTCAGTTTGTCGAAAAAGTATTTTCGACAAACTGCGAATGGAAGTCAGCTAAAGCAGTCTTCCATTCGATCCATCACATTTACTGCAAAAATGGCTTTCCAGCCCTTTTCACAGGGCTGGAAAGCCTA
>SVGW01000077.1 GCA_015056125.1 Clostridiales bacterium
TTGCGATCGTAAATTGATATAGGAAGCGGAATACTTCCGCTCCTCGCCGCCGCACATGTCGCCGGCTGCGGATTTCAGTCGAAGGGCAGCGGCCCTTCGACGCATCCCAGGGATTTTTTGACAGTCTGAAAGGCGGTTTTTGCCGCCTCTTTTGCATGCTTCCAGATTATTTTTTGACCAAGGGATGTTCCCCGTCCCATTGGTACAGGTATACATCCGTATATTGGCCCTGTTCGTCTTTTCCGTGGTGGGATACATAAAATTGCCCATCACCCAAAGCGCAAAGGCCCGTGCTGCCGTGAGGGAAATGCCAGCCTTCCCCTTTCAGGGAAAGCACCTCCCCTTCCATGCTCATGCCCTGTAGCTTTTCCGTTTTCGCGGCCTTGCTTCCATCCACCGCAAACATGGCGCAATTTTCATATTGCGGCTTTTTGCCGGGATACACAGCCATGAGAAAATCGCCGGTGGCAGGGTCATATTCCAGATTCTGCACGCCGTAGGTGGTGTTTCCCGTATGCACGAAATATTTGTGCAGGGGTTTTTCGGGGCCAAAGCGGTGCATATCATTCTGGCGCAGGGGGCGCTCATAGCATTTCCAATCCGCCGTATCGTAGCACAGAATCACCTGATAATCGTTATCTTCTCTTTCCACATCCCCATACACGCCATAGGCCACAAAGAGATGCTTTGTTCCGTTGGGTTCGCCGGGGATAGGCCCAAAGGTGACGCCGTCAATCCCACTGCAGCCATGGCGGTGGAGCTTTCCGTTTTCCGCCTCTCCGTGATAATCATCCAGCACTTCTTTCAGATGCACCGCCGTCATCACATCGTCCCTGCAGGCATCCAGGCCTGGCATATCAATTTTTTCCACATCGAAAATAGCGATATAAAAGCCATCATCGATTTCCTTTTCTCCAGCGCGCTGAAGGATACCCTTGCCGATGGCGTCCATCTTATATTCCAAAGAGCCATAGAGCCTGCCATCCTCCTGGCAAAAGGCCAGGCAGCCAAGGTGCCCCAGCAGCCCCGTTACCGTGCCCAGCACATGGCCCTGAAAATCCGTTTTCACAAGCATGGTGGTAAAAGAATAATAGATGCAATCCCGCCAGGTATCCACGGCAATTCCTTGGCAATGGCCGCCGTTCCAGTGGCCGGAATGAATCATTTCAGGTAATTTCATAACAAAACGATCCTTTCCCCATTCTTATCAAGTAAATTATAGCACAACACAGCCAAAAGAAAAACCCGGCAGATCGCTCTGCCGGGGAAAAAATATTTGGATTATTCAGCCTTGGGGCCAGCAGCAACCAGCGCCTTGCCAGCGTCGTTGCCGGTGTACTTCACGAAGTTCTTCACGAACCGGCCAGCCAGATCCTTGGCCTTGGTTTCCCATTCGGAAGCATCGGCGTAGGTATCCCGGGGATCGAGGATCGCGGGGTTCACGCCGGGCAGCTCGGTGGGCACTTCCAGATCAAACATGGGGATCTTCTTGGTGGGAGCCTTGAGGATATCGCCGCTGAGGATGGCGTCGATGATGCCGCGGGTATCCTTGATGGTGATACGCTTGCCGGTGCCGTTCCAGCCGGTGTTCACCAGGTAGGCCTTGGCGCCGTTGGCTTCCATCTTCTTTACCAGTTCCTCACCGTACTTGGTGGGATGCAGTTCCAGGAAGGCCTGGCCGAAGCAAGCAGAGAAGGTGGGGGTGGGCTCGGTGATGCCGCGCTCGGTGCCGGCCAGCTTGGCGGTGAAGCCAGAGAGGAAGTAGTACTGAGCCTGTTCGGGGGTCAGGATAGAAACGGGGGGCAGCACGCCGAAAGCATCAGCAGAGAGGAAGATCACGTTCTTGGCAGCGGGAGCCGCAGAAACGGGCTTCACAATGTTGTTGATGTGGCTGATGGGATAGGAAACACGAGTGTTTTCGGTAACGGAATCGTCAGCGAAATCGCACTTGCCGTTTTCATCCACGGTTACGTTTTCAAGCAAAGCATTGCGCTTGATGGCATTGTAGATGTCGGGTTCGGATTCGGGATCCAGGTTGATCACCTTGGCATAGCAGCCGCCCTCAAAGTTGAACACGCCATTGTCATCCCAGCCGTGCTCGTCATCGCCGATGAGCAGACGCTTGGGATCGGTGGACAGGGTGGTCTTGCCGGTGCCGGAGAGGCCGAAGAACAGGGCGGTGTTTTCGCCGTTCATATCGGTATTGGCAGAGCAATGCATGGAGGCGATACCCTTGAGGGGCAGGTAGTAGTTCATCATGGAGAACATGCCCTTCTTCATTTCGCCGCCGTACCAGGTGTTGATGATAACGGATTCGCGCTGGGAGAGGTTGAAGGCAACAGCGGTCTCAGAGTTGAGGCCCAGTTCCTTATAATTTTCCACCTTGGCCTTGGAAGCGTTGAACACAACAAAGTCGGGCTCGAAGGCTTCCAATTCTTCAGCAGTGGGCATAATGAACATATTTTCAACGAAATGAGCCTGCCAGGCCACTTCCACGATGAAGCGAACGTTCATGCGGGTGTCCTTATTGGCGCCGCAGAAAGCGTCCACAACGAACAGGCGCTTGTTGGACAGTTCGTTCTTCGCGATATCCTTCAGAGCGTTCCAGGTTTCCACAGAAACGGGCTTATTGTCGTTGGCGAATTCCTTGCTGGTCCACCACACGGTATCCTTGGAGGTATCGTCCATCACGATGAACTTATCCTTGGGAGAGCGGCCGGTGTAGATACCGGTCATTACGTTCACGGCGCCCAGTTCGGTTTCCTTACCCACTTCAAAGCCTTCCAGCTCGGGCTTGGTTTCTTCCGCGAACAGCATTTCGTAAGAAGGATTGTGCACGATTTCGGTAGTACCGGTGATGCCATACTTGCTCAGATCAATCTTGGCCATCTTGCATGATACCTCTTTCTCAATGAATCTTTTATCAATTGTGCAGCGCATCTTTCCGCGTGCTGCCAGCGGGGGGATACGGAGCAATTGCCCCAATTTCCACCACTATTATCATACATCATCCGCGGCATAAAAGCAATAACATTTTGGAAAAATTTTATTTTTTCGCGCTCTTCCGCCATGAAAAAACGGCCGGGATCAAGCCCGGCCGCCCTTGCATTCTTCTATTTTTCGCCCCGGCAATTGGCCAGCGCGGCAAAATCGGAAAGAGACAGGGTTTCTCCCCGGGCACCGGATACGACGCCGGCCTTTTCCAGCCAATCCTTGGCCTCTTCCCTGGAAATACGAAAAGTAGCGATCAGGTTGTTTTCCATGGTTTTCCTCCGCATGGCAAATGCAGCGGAAGCCACCTTGAAAAACATCGCTTCGTCCTTTACGTCCACCGGGGGCTTTTCCCTGCGCGGCATCACCACAAAGGCGCTGTCCACCTTGGGGGGCGGAGTAAACAGGCAGGCAGGCACGTCCAGCGTGATTTCAGGCGCATAATAGTACTGCGCCCGCACCGCAAGCATGCCATATCCTTCTTCCCCAGGCCTTGCCACCATTCTTTCCGCCGCTTCTTTCTGCACCATCAGGCTGATGGACCGAAGAGGCATTTGCGAAGTGAGCAGCAAGGTCATCAGCTCGGTGGTAAGGTAGTAAGGAATATTGGCCACGATGTGGAAGGGCCCAAGCTTTTTTGTCAGTTCGGGCAAATTGAGCTTCAACACATCTCCATGCACCAATTCCACATTTTCGCAATGGCGAAGAGAAAGCTTCAAAATGGGCAAAAGGGTATCGTCCACCTCAATGCTCATCACCTGGCGGCATGCTTTGGAGAGGGCTTTGGTCATGCCTCCGGCCCCGGCGCCGATTTCCAGCACCGCATCCTCTTCCCCTACCCCGGAAAGGGTTACTAACTGGGCAAAGAGGGAATCATCCGTAAGGAAATTTTGCCCCAGGCTGCGCTTGTGGTGAAATTCCTGTTTTTTTCCGTTTTTCTGCTTCATGCAAGCTCCTTTACCATCCGGGCAACCCGGGCAGGATCCTCCGCTTTAAAGTAAGCAGTGCCCATCACCAGCACATTGGCGCCGGCCTTAGCGAGCAGAGGGGCGTTTTCCATATTCACGCCGCCATCCACGGAAATATCTCCTTTGAATCCAGCTTCCCGGAGAATGCGGATTTTTTCCACCTGCTCCGGCATAAATTTCTGGCCGCCAAAGCCGGGTTCCACCGTCATGATCAAAACGTAATCCAGCAGCTCCAGATAAGGCAGCAAGGTTTCTGCCTTGGTTCCGGGCTTTACAGACAGGCCGCAGCGCACATTTTCCTTCTTGATCATCTCCAGCGCTCCGGAGATATCGGCAAGAGGCTCCTGGTGAAGCGTAATGGTATACGCCCCTGCCTTGGCAAATACGGAAATATACTTTTCCGGGTTATCCATCATCAGATGCACATCCAGCCTGCATGCAGGGTACGCATCGTGAATGGCCTTGCAAAAAGCCGGACCAAAGGAAAGATTGGGCACAAAATGGGCGTCCATCACGTCAAAATGCAAAAGATCCACGCCCTGATCCATCATATTTCCTACATCCTTGCCAAGGTTCAAAAGATCTGCTGCCAGCAGAGACGGTGCAAGCTCAATCATATCTGTCCCTCCAAGCCTGGCGGCAATCCGCCAGCAAAGTATGGTATCTTTCCAGGCGGGCAGGATGGATTTTGCCTTCCTTTTCCGCCTGCAATACGGCGCAGCCGGGTTCACTCCCATGATAGCAGGGAGAAAAACGGCACTGGCCTTCGTATTCCGCAAATTCAGGATAAAAATCCCGAAGCAATACCGGATCAAATACCTCATCCATTTCCAGCAGGCTAAAGCCAGGGGTATCGATCAAGTTGGCTCCGTCCCTGCTGAAAAGCTCGGTATGCCGGGTGGTATTCTTGCCCCGCAGGATCTTCTGGCTGATATCCCCCGTTTCCTGGGAAAGGCCAAAAAGTGCATTGAGCAGTGTGGATTTTCCTACCCCTGATTGCCCGGAAAAGCAGCAGGTTTCCCCTTTCAAGCGAGCCTTGAGGGCGTCAAGGCCCAAACCGCTCATGGCGCTGACGGAAAAAACCTCCGCTTCCGCCCCAGCATACATGGCACGGGCCAATTGCGCTGTCTCCCCCGTTTCATCCGTATCCGCCTTATTGATGATCAATACCGGCGTCACCTGCTGCTTTCTGGCATAGATCAGCAGCTTATCCACCAGCAGCCAATCTGGCGCCGGGTGGGGCGATGCTACAATGCACAAAAGGGATACATTGGCTACCGGCGGCCTGAGCCATTGGCTCTTTCTGGGCAGAATTTCCTCCACCCAGCCATGCTCATCGCTGATATCCCCGGGAGTAAAAAGGATTTGATCCCCTACCAACGGGGAAAGCCCCTGGCGGCGGAATTTTTTCTTGGCTCTGAGCACATATTCCTGGCCGCTTGCTTCCTTTACTGTATAGAGGCCGCCCCGGCCCCTGATAATCACGCCTTCCCTCATTGCCCTTCCCCTCCCTGAGGAGCGGGGGAAATTTCCGGCGCAGCGGTGGCTTCATCCGCAGGGGCGGCCACATAAATGGCCAAAGTTACCTGGGTTTGCTGCATAGCCTGCTCGCCCACCTCATATTGCTCCAAATTCGCATCCATATATTGCTGCGCGGCCACCCGATCAAACTGGCTCTGATCCCTTACCGGAATTTCCTTGATTTCCGTCAGATTAAGCCGCAGCTGCTGGATGGCCAGCATGGCTTCGTTCCTGGTCATGCCCACAAGATTGGGCAGCGTCACGCTGCCGCCGCTTAAGGTTACCAGCACAACGCCGCCGTTTGGCAGCATTTCCCCCTCCTGGGGAGATTGAGAAAGCACGGTATCCCAAGGCGTAGTGGATAATACTCTTTCGGGTAATGCCAGCAGCGTAAAGCCCATTTTTTCCAGTTCGACCCGCGCTTCTTCTACTGCCATTCCATCCACCCTTGGCACCTGCTGCTCCTGGGGGCCGGTAGAAATGGTAAGGAAAATCGTTTCATTTCTGCGCATGCTGGTTCCGTATTCCGGGGATTGAAGTATCACTACCCCTGCCGGGGCCGAATCATCGCTGGTTCGTGTGATTTTATATTTCAGGCCGGCTCTTGCAATCATACGCAGGGCTTCATTTTCCGTTTCATCCAGGCAGTAAGGCGCTTCGGTAGTATTCACAATTTCATCGTATATTCTCACGCCGCCAATACCAATACCGATAAATACGGCAGCCGCTATCACCATCATGCCGATCCTTGTCCAGAGCCATTTGGGGGAGCGCACCGGTTTTTGGCGCACGGTGGGCATTGGAACGGCAGGCTGAGCCGCCTGCTTATCCGGAAGCCGCCCCAGCCAGGTGCCGTCCGGTTCCTGTAAAGCGCGCTGCAGATCCTGGGCCATTTCAAGGGCGCTCTGATAGCGCTTATCCACCCTTTTTTCCATGGCTTTTTCCACCACCCGCTCCATGGCGGGGGGCACGGCAGGGTTTACTTCGCTCATGGCCTTGGCCTTGCCGCTGATATGCTGCAGTGCCACTGCCACCGGCGTTTCCCCGTCAAAAGGCGGCGTGCCCGTCATCATTTCATAGAGCACCACGCCCACACTATATAGATCGCTGGAAATGGTCACGCTTTCGCCCTTGGCCTGCTCGGGAGAAAAATAATGCACAGAGCCCATCACGCTGTCATCAGAGCTGATGGTATTGCTTCCTGCCACCCGGGCGATGCCAAAGTCGGCCACTTTGATGTGCCCGTCCGCATGCACCAAAATATTCTGCGGCTTGATGTCCCGGTGAATAATACCGTTTTTATGAGCATGCTGCAGGGCAGAAAGAATGCGAATACCAATCTGCGCCGCCACATTAGGGGGCAATGCGCCTTTTTGGCGGATCACTTCTTTTAACGTGCGGCCCTTTACGTATTCCATCACCAGGTAACGGATATCCCCATCCTGGCCCATATCCAAAAGATTCACGATATTATGGTGGCTCATTTTGCTTGCCGTAGTAGCTTCTCTTTCAAACCGGCCCAGAAATTCCGCATCCTGGTTAAATTCCGGCCGCAGGATTTTCACCGCTACCGCATGCCCCGTGCGATGATCCGTGGCCCGGTATACCAGAGCCATGCCGCCTTTGCCCACAAATTCCACCAATTCATAGCGGTTATCCAGCATTTTTCCAATCATGCCGATACCTCCGCAATCACCAGGGATATATTATCCCGCCCGCCGCCCTCCAGGGCCATGGAAAGAAATTGGTTCGCCGCTTCCTCCAGGGGCGTACGCTTGAGAATCCTTTCCATTTCCGCTTCGCTTACATATTCAGAAAGCCCATCGGAGCAGATAAGATATTTATCCCCCAGCTTTTTATCCAGGCTTATAATATCCGGATCCACCGTTTCCCCTGCCCCAAGGGCCCGGGTAATCACGTTGCGGTGAGGATGGTGCCGGGCCTGCTCCTTGGTGATAAGGCCGTCCCGCAAAAGCTCGGCTACCATGGAATGATCCTGGGTCATTTGCTCAAGCTTGCCCTTGCGAAGGCGATAGGCGCGGCTATCGCCCACATGGCCCAGCAAAATTCTTTCTTCATCCTCCCAGATGGCCGTCAGGGTGGTGCCCATGCCGGAAAGAGAAGCGTCCTTTTGCTGCTCCTCATAAATCATCAGGTTCACTTCCTCCAGGCCTCCTCGAAGCAAAGCTTCATCCGGCTTTGCCCCTTCCAGCACCCGGCCCAACAGCAATACCGCCATCCGGCTGGCCACGTCGCCGGCATTATGTCCGCCCATGCCGTCCGCCACGCCAAACAAACCATGAACGCCCTCCTGCACAAGCAGAGCATCCTGGTTTTGCAAGCGTACATTGCCCTTGTGTGTTCTGGAAACCACCTTCATGGCTTCTCCTCCATTACTTTCTTTCGCAGCTGGCCGCAGGCGCCCTCAATATCATCGCCCATTTCCCGGCGGCGGGTTGCGGAAATGTGCCTTTTTTCCAATACGGAAAGAAATGCTCTCACCTGATTTTCCGTTACGCCAAATAGATTGCGCTCTTTCACGGTATTGAGCGGAATCAGATTCACATGGCACTGCATGCCCCGGAGGCGATCGGCCAATTCCTCGGCATGCTTTTCATCAGCGTTGACCCCATCCACCAAAGCATATTCAAATACCACCCGGCGGCCTGTCTTTTCAATATAATTGCGGCAGGCATCCAGGGTTTCTTCCATTGAATAACGATTGGCAATGGGCATCAGTTCCCGGCGAATGGAATCATTGGGCGCATGAAGGGAGAGAGACAGCGTCACCGGCAGCTTTTCCTCTGCAAATCGATGCATCTGGGGCACCAGCCCGCAGGTGCTCAGGGAAATATGGCGAAGGCCGATATTCAGCCCCTGGGGATGGGATACCAAGCGCAGAAAGCGCACCACTTCATCATAATTATCCAATGGCTCTCCGCTGCCCATAAGCACAATATTGTGTACCTTTTCTCCATCCAGGGTGCTATTGGCGCACTGTACCTGGCCCAGGATTTCCGCTGCGGTCAGGTTTCGTACGCACCCATCCAGGGTGCTTGCGCAAAAGCGGCACCCCATGCGGCACCCCACCTGGGTAGACACGCAAAGCGTGGCACCATAATGATAGTGCATCAACACGCCCTCAATGCAATTGCCATCCCGGAGGGCAAAAAGGAATTTCTTTGTACCGTCCAGCTGGGATACCCTGGTTTCCCGAATGGAAACGGGCTGATCAATCCCCGCTGCCGCCAGCTTTTCCCGAAGAGCCAAAGAAAGATTGGTCATCTCAGAAAAGGAAGCGCCCTTATGCAGCCAGGAAAAAATCTGGCCGGCCCGAAAGGGCTTTTCCCCCATTGCCGAAAGTTTTTCTTTTAATTCCTCGGGATACAGGCCCATGAATTCAATCATTTTATTTCACCCTGCGCATCCGTGCGATAAAGAAGCCCTCCACGCCGTCCCGGTGCGGAAGCAACTGCAAGCCCGTTTCAGTATATTGCTTCCTGAATTTTTCATCAAAGAAAGCGGGCAGCGGCGCAAGTTCAAATTCAGGATGCTTTTCCAGAAACGTTTTCACCTGATCGCCATTTTCCTCAGGTAGAATGCTGCAAGTGGAATACACCATCACGCCGCCTTTTTTCACATACCGGCAGCAGGCGTCCAAAAGCTTTTCCTGGGTAGCGGCCAGCTCAGCAACCCCCGCGGAAGTTGCCCTGAATTTGATGTCCGGCTTGTTATCCATTACGCCAAGCCCGGAGCAAGGAGCATCCAGCAGCACGGCGTCCATGCTGCCAACCAATTCATCCTTTACCACAGATGCGTCCCGCACAGCAGGGCGCACATTATCAAGCTGCAGCCGCTTCATGGACGCCCGAATCAATTCCACCCTGTGATCATGCAAATCCCAGGCATATACCCTGCCAACACCCTCCATGGCTTCCGCCATATAAGCGCTTTTTCCGCCAGGAGCCGCACAGCAATCCAATACCTGCATGCCTTTTTTCACATCCATCGCCTGAGCAGCCAGCATGCTGCTTTCTCCCTGAATGGAGAAATTGCCCGCGCCAAAATCCCGATCCCGGCCCAGCTCGGAGGCCATGCGCACCCGATAGGCATGGGGCACCGCGCCCTTTTCTACTTCCCAAACCTTTTTTTCCAACAGCTTTTCAAATTCTTCATCGGTGAAGCGAAGCATATTGGGGCGAATGGTGGTGAAATGATTTTCCGTGCGGTAGGCGCAGATTTCCCTGGCCACAGTAGGGCCATAGGCGTCCAGAAGACGCTCCGCCAGCCACATGGGCACGGAAAACATAATGGATAAATATTTTGCGCCCTCTTCCGGCTTGGGCCATTTTATCTCATCCTTGCCCCGCACAATCCCACGAAGCACGGCGTTGGTCAGGCCTGTAAGCCCTTCCATGCCAAGATTCCTTACCAGCTTCACCGCTTCATCCACCACGGCATTTTCAGGAATCCGGTCATGGAACAAAAGCTGGCATACGCTGAGCCGAAGAATATCCACCACCCGGCTGTCCAGAGCGTTTTGGTCTTTCAGAAAAAAGCTGAGCACATAATCAATACGAATCAGGTTTTCCAGGGTGCGGTATACCAGGCTTGCGCAGAAGCGCTTGTCCAACTGGGGCAGATTGGTTTTGCGAAGCCGGTCATCCAGAGACAGGGCAGCATACGCGTCCTTCCTTACCACGTCCTGAAAAATTTCCAAAGCCACCATCCTGGAATTCACCGTGGATACAGGCTTTTTTTCCCCCGCAGGGCGGCCGAAAGGCTTATCGGTATGGGGAGCAAAGGGCTGGCGCTCGCCTTGGGGACGGCCTGAAGCAAGGCGTTCTCCCGTTTTGCGGGGCCCGCGCTGATCAAAAGGCTTGCCATAGGGCTTCTTGCCCTCTGCTTTTCCGCTCACAGGGCGGCTTTTATGTTCAAAGCGCGGGGCACTCCCCTGCTTTGCAGGCTTTTTTTCATCCATGGTTTATTCCTCCACCAGATCACAGCACTTGACCGACATAGGATGGCCCCGCAGATAATCCTTGGCATTCATGCGCTTTCCGCCCTGGGCCTGAAGCTCAATCACCTGAAGCGCATCATCTCCCGCTTGGATGACCAGGCCGTTTTTCGCATCAGCTGACAGAATGGTTCCGGGCGCTTTCCCCTGACCCGCTGCCTTTTCTGCTTTCCAGATTTTCAGCACTTCGCCGCCAATCACGGTATAAGTGCCCGGCCAGGGATACAGCCCCCGCACCCGGCAGCAAATCTGATCCGCAGTCATGCGCCAATCCACAAGCCCCATTTCCTTGTTCAACATGGGGAAATAGCTCATTTCCTCTTCCTTCTGCTTTTCCCGGGGGCATTCGCCCTTTTCCAGCAGCTTTACGGTTTCAATCAGCAATTCTGCGCCAATTTGAGAAAGGCGCTCGGTGAGCTCTTCTGCATTTTCCCCGGGCAGGATATCTGCCTCTCTTTTCAAAAGAATATCCCCGGTATCCACGCCCTTATCCGTCATCATGGTGGTCACGCCCGTTTTGGTTTCCCCCTGAATCAGGGCCCAGTTAATGGGCGCAGAGCCACGGTACTTGGGAAGGAGCGAAGAATGCACATTCACCGTGCCAATCCTGGGGATATCCAATATTTCCTGGGAAAGAATCTGGCCAAAGGCGGCGGTCACGCAAAGATCGGGCTTTAAAGCACGCAGATTTTCCACCCCATCCACCCGGATTTTTACGGGCTGATATACGGGAATGCCCATTTCCAGGGCGCATTCTTTCACCGGGCTCATCTGCATTTTCTTGCCCCTGCCCTTGGGCTTATCCGGCTGGGTAAATACCCCCACCACTTCATAGCCCGCCTGCTTCAGCGCTTTTAAGGAAGGAACGCCAAATTCCGGCGTGCCCAAAAAGACGATTCGCATGGCGTTACTCCTCCTCGTCGCCAAAGATCTCATGATCCATTTTATCTACATATACAATGCCGTCCAGATGATCGATCTCATGGCACAGGGCCCGGGCCATCAGCCCTTCCCCGGTGATTTCAAACCACTGGCCCTTCCGGTCCTGGGCGCGCACAGTCACCTTATTGGGGCGCACCACATAGCCCCGGCGTCCAGGCACACTCAGACAACCTTCCGCCCCGGCCTGCTCGCCTTCCTGGGCAATGATTTCAGGGTTGATCAGCTCGATCAGCCCATCCCCGATATCGATCACCACCACCCGGCGCAAAATGCCCACCTGAGGAGCCGCCAGGCCCACGCCATCCGCTTTATACATGGTATCCGCCATATCCCTAAGCAGCAGCCACAGCCGCAGATCAAATTTGGGCATGGGCTTGCTGATTTTACGCAGGGTTTCATCCCCCAGCTTCACAATATTTCTGACCATGTTCTCCTCCTGATGTTACGCAAGTGATGCGGGATTGATTTCAAGATATACCCGGGCCGGATATTCCCCGCCCGATATTTCCTGGAGGCGGGCAAGCAGCTTTTCCGTATCCGGGTGATTGAGCAATTTCATCAGCACATGGGCCCGGGCTTTATCCCGGATCCTGGCAATGGGCGCTTCATCGGCGCGGATAAAGAGGATCCTTTTGCCCAGGGGCGTGCCGGAATATTCGTTCGTGATCTGATCCTTGATCTTTTCCGCCGTATCCCGGGCGATGTCCATATTCTTTCCCTCGCACAAGAAACGCACCATCATGGTAAAGGGCGGATAAAGATCCGATCTGCGGCGGCTGAATTCCTGAGCAAAAAAGTCCCGGTAATTCTGGTCTGCCGCGCCTTCAATGGCATAGTGATCGGGTTGATAGGTCTGGATCACCACTTCCCCCGGCTCCTCTCCGCGCCCAGCCCGGCCGGCCACCTGCACCAGCAGTTGATACGTGCGCTCAGGTGCCCGGTAATCGGGGAAGTTGAGGGTAAGATCGGCCATCACGGCCCCCACCAAAGTCACCTTGGGAAAATCCAGCCCTTTGGCAATCATCTGGGTGCCCAGCAGGATCTGGGCCTGCCCGGCCCGGAACCGGTCCACCAGTTCAAAATGGGCGTTCTTTCCCATTGTGGTGTCCACATCCATGCGGATCACTCCCGCCCCGGGAAAGCGCTTGTTCAGTTCTTCTTCCACCCTTTGGGTACCCGTGCCCATGGGCTT
>SVGW01000078.1 GCA_015056125.1 Clostridiales bacterium
GCTTTCCATCCCTTTTTCACAGGGCTGGAAAGCCATTTTTGCAGTAAATGTGATGGATCGAATGGAAGACTGCTTTAGCTGACTTCCATTCGCAGTTTGTCGAAAATACTTTTTCGACAAACTGCGCCTCCCGACAGGGAGGCATTTTTACATCCCATGCTTCTTTTTCCAGGCGTCCCGGATGGCTTTGTCCATGGCGTCGGAAGGGGCTTTGCGGTTGTTCTTTTCCAGGAAAGCGGCGATTTCCCCCTGGGCGGCTTCTACTTCCCGCTTGAATTCCTGGGCGGATACCCTGAGTGCGCCGTTGCCCAGAATGATCATCTGCTCCATGCCGTCGGAAGTGGCCACCCGCACCCTGTGGTGGCGGCTGATTTCGTAGGTGGTTTTTTCGATATAGCTGTCGGCGGTTTCCGCTTCCTTGGTGTAGACCACGTAAATATTATTGTATTTTTCGATGGAGCCCGGGTTGCCCGCCACCTTGTAGGCGTCAAACACCAAAATCACTTCGGCATTTTTCACGCCCCGGTAATTGCAAAGAATATCCATGAGCAAATTGCGGGCATGATCCAGATTTTGCCGGGAGGCTTCCTTTAATTCATCCCAGGCAAACATGATATTGTAGCCGTCCACCAGCAGATATTCCTTCTGCATAGGATCAATGGACGGCGCTGGGGCAGATGGCTTTTCCTGGCTCCACTGGGGCTTGGAAAAGGCTGTGCGGTTTTTCACCGGGCCATAGGTGCGCTCAAAAATAGCCAATAATTCCTTATCTTCTTCCAGGCTTCCCCCGTAATGAGACGCCCTTCTTTGCTGAATTTCAGGGATCGCATTCGCCCTGCGCGTTTCTCCAAAGTCGGTTTGGATATGGGCGTATTCCTTCACCTGCTGCCAGGGCACCACAAAACCGGCCCCATGGGCGCAGAACACGGAATCAGCGGTGTTTTCCACATCATGCTCCCACTGATAGCCGATTTCCGCTACGATTTTTTCCTGCTCCTGGCAAGGGGCATAGCCTTTCAAGGCGCAGGTAAGCCGCCCCCTTCCCCGGGTATAGGCCATCACTTCCCGGGCGTAGTGCCGCGCCTTGGCCACCGGCGCGCTGCCTTTTAGCACCGCCATTTCCCCCACCATCTCCGGGGGATCAAATTCTCCGCCCATCTGCTGCAAATCATTCATGGCCCGGCCCAAAGCTTCCTGGGGCACCTCCAGCCGCAGCTGATACCAGGGCTCCAAGAGCACGCTTTTCGCTTGCGCCAGGCCGTGGCGCACGGCCCGGTAGGTGGCCTGGCGGAAATCCCCGCCTTCGGTATGCTTTAAATGGGCGCGGCCTGCCAGCAAAGTAATCCTGATATCCGTAATAGGCGAACCGGTGAGCACCCCCAGATGCGCCTTTTCCTGCAAATGGCAATGGATCAGCCGCTGCCAATTGCGATCCAGATCATCCTCGGGGCAGCGGGTGAATAATTTCACGCCGCTTCCCATCTTTCCGGGCTCCAGAAGCAAATGCACCTCGGCATAATGGCGCAAAGGCTCATAATGCCCGATGCCCTCCACTGCATTTTCAATGGTTTCCCGGTAGAGAATGCTGCCTTCGCTAAAGGACACATCCAAAGAAAAGCGATCATGAAGCAAGCGCTTTAAAATTTCCAATTGCACTTCGCCCATGAGCTGCACATGAATTTCCCGCACCCGTTCCTGCCACACCACGTGCAATTGAGGGTCTTCCTCCTCCAATTGGCGCAGATATTTCAGCGCCGTATGGGCGTCAAAGCCCTGGGGAAGCAACACCCGATAGGTGAACACCGGGGAAAGCAGGGGCACGTTTTCTTCCTTTTCAAGGCCCAACCCTTCCCCGGCCCGGGTGAAAGAAAGCCCGGTAACAGCGCAGATATCCCCAGCCTCCGCCTGCTCGGCGGCCTGGAATTTGGCACCGGAATAAAAGCGGATCTGCCCCACCTTTTCCGCCCATGTATGTTCATCCGGGGTATCCTCCCGGCGGTTGGTGATTAAATCTCTCACCTTTAATACGCCGCCGGTAATTTTCATATAGGTCAGCCGGGCGCCCTGAGCATCCCGAGCGATTTTATATACCCGCGCTCCGAATTGGGCAGGATACACCGGCCTTGGAGCATAGCGCACCAGGCCGTCCAGCAGGCTTTCCAGCCCCTCCATTTTCAGCGCCGAGCCAAAGAAGCAGGGAAACAGCCGCCTTTCTTTGATCATGGTGATCACGGGGCCATCCGGCACCTCGCCGTTTTGCAGGAAATGGGTGAGCGCATCCTCGGAGCACATAGCGATCTGCTCCATGAAATCGGGATCGGAAAAATCCACGCAGGCGTCGGAGAACTGGGATTGCAATTGGGAAAGCAAAGCAGACCGGTCTGCATCCGGCCGATCCATTTTATTGATAAAAAGAAAAGTGGGCACCCGATACTTTTCCAATAGCTGCCATAAGGTGCGGGTATGGCCCTGCACGCCATCCGCCCCGCTGATTAAAAGCATCGCGCAGTCCAAGATCTGCAGCGTGCGCTCCATTTCGCTGGAAAAGTCCACATGTCCCGGGGTATCCAGCAATGTGATCTCCATCTTTTTCCATTGCAGCATGGCCTGCTTGGAAAAGATGGTAATCCCCCGCTCCCTTTCCTGCACATCATGATCCAGGAAAGCATCCCCATGATCCACCCGGCCCACGCGCCGCAGCGCGCCGCCCATATATAAAAGACCCTCGGACAGGGTGGTTTTCCCTGCATCCACATGGGCCAAAAGCCCCAGGGCCAGCTTTTTTCTTTTTCCTTCCAGAGCGCTCATGCCATATCCTTTAGCATCTGATGCAAAATCCGATGCAGCGCCATGATATCCTCTATGGGCAATTTCAGGCACTGGCCCATTTGCCCTGGCACGGCGATGGCTTCTTCCTTCAGTGCTTCTCCTTTGTGGGTCAAGGTCACCAGCAGGTTTCTTTCATCCTCTTCCGATCGCTTCCTGGTCACCAATCCCTTGTTTTCCAGCTTTTTCAGCAGAGGCGTCAGGGTGCCGGAATCCAAATACAGCATTTCACCCAGGGTTTTCACCGTGAGCTGCTTTTTCTCCCACAGCGCCATCATGGCGATATACTGGGTGTAGGTCAGGTCAATGGCATCCAAAAAAGGCTTATATTTCTTAATCACTTCCCGAGAGCAGGCATATAAAGGGAAGCAAAGCTGATTTTCCAGTTTCAAGGCATCATACTTTTGATCATTCATGGCGTTTTCTCCCGCGCAGGCATTTGGCCTACAATATATTCCTATTATAATGTATCACAGTTTCGTCAATGGCTCAACCCCGTTTTTTGAAATTCTTTCTTTTTTCGTGGAATTGTGCTATAGTATAATCCATAAACGAGGAGGGATGTTTCCATGAAAAGCGATGTTTTAAATGCCGTGCGCCAGGGTCCCAGCAGCGATATTATCGTAGTGGGCGGCGGCCCGGCGGGCATGTGCGCCGCCATTGCTGCGGCACGTTTAGGTGCGAAAGTAACCCTGGTAGAGCAGGGGGCTTTCTGCGGCGGCATGGCCACCAGGGGCCTGGTGGGCCCGTTTATGACCTGCTATGATCGCAAGGGCGAAAATATGATCATCCGGGGCCTCTTTGAAGAAATCGTAAACCGGATGGTGGAACGTGGCTATGCCCTGCATCCTTCCCAAATTCACGCCGGCACGGCCTTCACCTCCTGGATCACCGTGGGCCATGAGCATGTGACGCCCTTTGAATCGGAAGGCTTAAAAATCATTATGGATGAAATGCTCAAGGAGGCCAAGGTGCATGTGCGCTACCACACCGATTTCATCCAGCCCCTGATGGAGGAAAACAAAATCACCGGCATCCTCTGCCATTCCAAAGCCGGATTGGAAGAAATGCACGCCCAGGTAGTGATCGATTGCACCGGGGACGGGGACGTGGCTTATCGCGCCGGAGTGCCCTATGAAATGGGCAATGAGGAGCTGGGGCTTATGCAGCCCGCCACCATGTTTTTCCACATCAGCAATACCGATTCCAAGGCCATGGAAGCGGATATACAGAAGAATCTCCATAATTTCTACCGAAAAGATGGGGTAAACTACCGCTCCTTCCACTGGCGAGTGACAGAAGCCCGGGAAAGGGGCGATTGGAAATTGAACCGGGTGAGCCTGGGGCTATTCCGCATGCCCAAGGAGGATGAATGGTGCGTGAACACTTCCCGGATCATGCACGTGGACAGCACCGACCCGGAAAGCCTCACCCAGGCCGAGATGGAGGGGCGCTGGCAGGCGGATCACATCCTGCAGTTCCTTCGCAAATATGTGCCCGGCTGCGAAAATGCAAGGCTGAAATCCACCGCCTCCTACATCGGCATCCGGGAAAGCCGCCATATCCAGGGGGATTATCGGCTGACAGCGGATGACCTGATCTCCGCCAAGGTGCCGGAGGATTCCATCCTGCTGGCCGCCAATTCTGTGGACGTGCACGGCCGCTTTGGCCCCACCAGCAATGAATATACCCCCATCGAGGGAGATTATTACGGCGTGCCCTACCGCAGCCTGATCGCCAAGGGCGTGGATCAATTGCTGCTGGCGGGGCGCTGCGTCAGCGCCGATTCCACCGCCGCCGGGGCCATCCGGGTGATGCCTCCCTGCATGGGCATGGGCCAGGCCGCCGGCACCGCTGCCGCCCTGGCCATTCAAAATCAATGCACCGTGCGGGAATTGGATGCGCAGCTTCTTCGCCGGGTGCTGAAGGAAAACAGCGTGTATCTATGAGGAACTGGGGGGGCCGCCCCTCCGCCCTGCAAGGGGCATTGCCCCTTGACCCTTCCTCCGGATATTGCTTGGCTATTCTTGCAAACAACGTGCCGGTGAAGCGCCGGGAAACGTTTGTCGCCCACGAGCAGGTTGGCCATGGCCGCCAGCCGAATGCTTTGCATCCGGGAAAACGAGAAAAATGCCGGTTGGAGAAAGCTTGCTTTCTCTCCCGGCATTTTCTCGTTTTCTTTGTGCCCGTGAAATTGCTTTTCCGTTTCCTCAAGCTTCTTGCGGAAACCCCATCGTTTTGCCGGATTGTTCCATCGCATACCGGAGTCCAGAGGAGGATCTCCTCTGGCGAAGGGTACAGGGGGCGAGAAGCCCCCTGGTCACACAACTGCTTTCTGATTCAAAGGATTCCATGTTCCCTGCACATAGCAGCGAAGGAACAGGAAAAATAGCAAAAGATTATGGGCGATCATGCAGGCCCAGGCGGAAACGAGCCCAAAGCCCAGGAGCTGCGTGCAGATAAAGGTGCCCACGATTCGCACCAGCCACATACCCATGATATTATAGGCAAAGGGCTTTTTGGTGTTGCCCACCCCCTGCATCATCCCCTCAATGATAATGGAAAAGCCATAGAAAGGCTCGGATACCGCCACCATCCTCAGCACCGCAGCGCCCAGGCGGATCACCTCCTGGCTTTGCGAGAACAAGCCCATCAAAGAAGGCGCAAGCAGAAACAAAAGCCCGCCGGAAAGAATCATCAACCCAATTTCAATGGGAATAAACATGGCGGATAATTCCTTCATGCGCTTTTGATCCTTGGCGCCGTAGGCATTGCCGGCCAGGGTAGCCGCGGCGGTTTGCATGCCGTAGCCGGGGATATAAAAGGCGGATTCCACCGTATTGGCAATGGTATGGGCGGCGGTGGATATTTCACCCAAAGAATTGATCATGGAAGCAAAGGCCACATAGCCCAGGGACGTGCCAAAGCGCTGGAGCATATTGGGGAGGGCCACCTTCATGCAGGGCTTTAAAATGCTGGCATCGGGGCGCAGCTTCTGGCCCTTGGGAGATACCATAGGATGCTTCCACAAAGCGATGGTAATGCCGATGCCGCCCACCGCAAAGGCAATGGCGCTGGCCGCGCCCGCACCAATCACGCCCCAGCCAAGCCCCGGCATGGTGAAGGTAAGAGAAAAGAGAGTAAGGGGGCGGGTGGGATAAATCATCAGGTAATTGAGCACCACATTCATGATATTCACCACTACGCCGATTTTCATGGGCGTTTTGGTATCCCCGGCAGCCCGAAGCACCGTGCCAAAGATAATGCTGGCTGCCCTTGGCAGCATGGGCAGATACAAAATAAAGAAATACCGCCCAGCCAATTCCCGGATGCTTTCATCCACCTGCATGAGCACGGGCACCACTCCGCTCAGAGACAAGGTGATCACCGTAAACAGCGAGCCCACCAGCAATACTGCCAGCACAGCCTGGGACACGGCCTTTTTGGCCGCTGCTTCATCCTTGGCCCCCAGGGCCCGGGCGATAAAGGAAAGAAAGCCCACCCCCAGGGCGGAAATTGTGCTGCCAATCAGCCAATTCACCGTGGTCGTAGCGCCCACGGCAGCGGTGGCCTGGGTGCCAAGGGAGCCCACCATGGCCGTATCGATATACTGCACGGTGGTTTGCAAAAGCTGCTCCAGCATGGTGGGCCAGGCCAGGGTTAAAATCACCGGGATCATCCCCAGATTCAGACGGGGAAAAAGCTTTTTGAGCATGGAATCATCCTTTAAAAATCGTTACCGATTTATTATACATCGAAATTTCTTCCCTTGCAACCGATCGCAAAAAAGCCCTTCGTAGGAAAATACGAAGGACTCAGACCGCTCTTTTACAATTATTAGCTTTTATTGTGGTTCTTCAAAAATTCCCGGTAATCAGCCAGGTTTTTCCGAAGCAATGTGGGGGTATCCAGGCCATAGGGGCAGCGGGTCATGCACTGATTGCACTGCACGCAGGAATCAATCTGCTCCATCATCAACTGGCTTTCCGGGGAAAGATGGCCCGCCGTGGGAGAACGGCGAAGCAGCAGGCTCATCCTTGCGCAGGTATTAATTTCAATCCCCATGGGGCAGGGCATGCAATAGCCGCAGCCCCGGCAGAAATCACCCTGCAGTTCCTTTCGCTCCTTCTGGATAAAGGCCATGATTTCATCCGTCATGGCAGGGGGAGCATCCTGATAGCTCAAAAATTCATCCAATTCACTTTCCCGCTGAATGCCCCAGATGGGCGCCACGGGATATTGAGCAAGGAAGGCATAAGCCGCCTTGGAATTGGTGATCAAGCCGCCTGCCAGGGCCTTCATGCAGATGAAGCCCACGTCATTTTCCTCACACAGGCGCACCAGATTTTCTTCCTTTTCGCCCGCCAGATAGGAGAAGGGGAATTGCAGCGTTTCATAAAGGCCGCTTATCGTCGCTTCCTCAGCCACCTTTAAGCGATGATTGGTGATACCGATATGGCGAATCATGCCCTTTTCCTTGGCTTCCATAAGGGCGTCGTATAAGCCGCTTTCATCCCCGGGGCGAGGGCAGAAGGGCGGATTATGCAATTGATAAATATCGATATAATCCGTTTTCAGCAAGGAAAGGCTGGTGTGCAGATCTTTCCAGAAGCCCTCCACCGTGGTGGACATGGTTTTGGTGGAAATGATAATCTTGTCCCTTACATCATGGAGCGACGCGCCAATTTTTTCCTCGCTGTCACTGTATACCCGGGCGGTATCAAAATAATTGATGCCCCCTTCATAGGCTTTGCGAAGCAGGCGACGGGCTTCCTCCATATCCACCCGCTGCACCGGCAGGGCGCCAAAGCCATTTTTGCTTACAACCAAATTCGTTTTTCCCAAGCGAATCGTATCCATGTTTTTTCTCCTTTGCGCTTGTTCTCTTTGGATTGTTCGCCGTAATTCTGTGCTTTCCTGCTTCCAATAAAAAAAGGCCGGTCGTATTCTCCGGCCATAAAATCTAAGCATTATTTTTGGCAAAGAAGGCAACCGCTACTGCGCCGGGGCCTGCATGGGTGCCCACCACGCTGCCAATCAGGGTTTGGGGCAGGGTTTCCCGCTGACCCGCCCAGAGGAACGCGCTATCCCGAATATATTTTTTCAAGAGCGCATCGCTCAGCCCCGTATAACCCAGCAGCAGGGGCTTTTCAAAATCCACGCCCCCTGCCGCCTGGATTTCTTTCACCAGCAGATTATTCCCCTGGCGGGAGCCGTGGGCCTTGCCCAGAATCTCAATGGCCCCGTTTCGGATGGCCAGCACGGGCTTGATGGATAATACCCCACCGGCAAAAGCCGCTGTTTTGGTAATACGTCCGCCCTTTTTCAAGTATTCCAGGGTGTCAAGCAGGGCCACCAGGCGAATATTTTCCCTTTCTTTTTTCAGTTGTGCCACAATCAAATCGGCATCCAGCCCTGCCTCTGCCCATTCCACCGCCAATTCGGCCAGAATGCCCGCGCCAATGGCCACACTCTTGCTATCCACCACCCGGGCCTCCGGATAATCCTGGGAAGCAATCTTGGCGCTCTGGTAGGTGCCGGAAAGGGCGGAGGATACCGTGATCACCACAGGAATTTCCCCGTTTTTCCGCGCTTCTTCATATGCCTTCACAAAAGCCTCGGGAGAAGGCTGGCTGGTAGTGGGCAGCATGTCGCTTTCCACCAGCTTTTCATAAAAGATCTGGTGGGTGATGGTGACGCCGTCCACATACTGCTCCTGGCCGAACTGGATCATCAGCGGCACCACCGATACCCGATTTTTGATGTGCTCCGGCAGATCTGCCGTGGAATCTACGATAATTTTTACCTTCACGTTCTTTCTCCCTTATGTTTTCTAATCGGGGATCCCCTCCCGGCTAATCACTTCCAGGTTTCTGGCGATGAGCTCCAGGCTGGCATAGAGAATGCGCCGTTCCTCGTCCTTTAGCCCCTTGCCCCCGGCTTCCACCGCCGCCTGGGCCTGGCGGCACACAAATTCCGCCGCCTCCTTCCCTTTTTCGGTAAGCACCAGGGGCGCCCGGTAGGGATGGGCCGCATCGCTTTGATTTTTCAGCAGCCCCTGCTTTTCCATTTCATTCACCGTTCTGGATACGGCGGCCTTATCCCGATCGCAAATATCGCACAGTTGCGCGGCGGTAAGCCCCTCCGGATGGCGATACAGCGCCGCCAGATACTGAGCATAGGTGCCCTTTCCACCATAGCGCACCATCTCATGGCGCTCAATCTTCTCAATAAAATGATAGATGCTGGAAATGGACGAAGAAAAAATTTCGTACCGGCTCTGCATCTTTGTTTTCTCCCTTCTTCATTATCGTTGATGCGTCAACATGCAACAGAAGATATTATACGGAACAAAAATTGATATGTCAACCTTTGCTTTTCAAAAAAGCGCCGCACATTCCTGTACAGCGCGTTGCCGTTTCACTGGACGGATAATCGCTTATTCAGCCGCCACAACCGTGGCATGCTCATCGCCAAAAATCTTTTTGATCTTTTCCGCCGCCCGGGCGTCAAAGATTTCCACGTCGGGTTCCTTTTCCTCATTGCCGCCCCACTGGCCCAGCATGCCGCCCAGGTGCTGCACGTAGGTATTCCCGTCATACAGGGGGCAGTATTCATCCTTTACAGCCACGGTGTGAAGCATGCGGAAAGCAGAGCAATCAAAGATATTATGATGAATTTTGAAATTCCGGGCCACATTCATAAAGCTCCATCCCTTAATATGGGCAGGGGTGTGCTTGTTGTGCCGCTGCTGGCCCCAACCATAACCGGATCTGCGCAAAATATTGCCGCAGATTTCAATATTCTCCATATAGCTTTCGGTATCGCCCCCGGTCATATCCAGGAAATACTCGATAGAATACACGCAGTTTTCCACCAGGTTATCCCGATAGAGCACATTGGTCATTTCGATTTTTTCCCCGTTGGTGGTTTTCTGGTGGGTGATACCCGCGTCGTAGCACTGATAGATATAGCAGTTTTCCACGGTATATTGGTCGCAGCCGCCATAAATTTCCACCGCATTGCCATACCGGGTGACCGTACCGCGCCCACCCTGGGGATAATTGGGGTCGGTACCCTTATAATGCTGGATCACGCCGCCAACCCAGCCAATTTCGCAATTGGACACGTGCAAACCGCGGCTACACTTTCCCCGTGCAGAAATGCCGTGGCAGCCAATATAGCGCAGGCAGATATTATCGATGCGCACATTGCTGTCTTGATCCACCACAAAGCCATGGCGGCGGGCCACAGCTTCAATGGAGGCAAACACGCTGCCGGGATTGCCCTGATCGCAGCGAAGATACAAATCCCCATAGGTTCCGTTCACTTCAGGGATAGGGAAATCCTCCGTTTTGCCGTTTTTCACGGTAGGATCCGTGGTCATTTTTTCCACGGAGTGCCAGAAAATATCCAAATTGCCCGTCAATTCCGCCGATATATCAAAAAGCTTGCTTTCATCATGCCGGCATACGAAGCGGCCATCGATATAGGAAGGGATGTGCTTGTAGGAATGATATTCTCCTCCGTTGAATACCAGGGTGCCGCAATCCAAAATCTTTTTGGTATATTTCCAGATATGCTGTGCCCCATCATATTCCTCCCAGAGGGCTGGATCAGCCAGATCCTCTATCCAGGTATAAATCCGGGGCTTTTCACCCTGGCCATAAGCGCCGTAGGTGACGCCCGGCTTGGTGCGCACATTGCCCCGGAAAAGATCGCCGCGGCAAAAAAGTACCCCGTCTCCGGGCTTTAAATCCGCATGGGATATCTTATCCAGGCTCTTCCACGCCCTTTGGGGGGAGAGGCCATCGTTTTCATCCCGGCCCGCCTGACTTACGTAATATACATTGCCCTTGATTTCAAGGGCGTCGGGGGCATTGAGAATTTTTTCTTTCAGCGCCTGGGCCATTTCTTCGATCTGATTCCTCATTTCCTTGGCGTTCACTTTTGTCCATCTCCATTCTTTGTAAAAACAGTGCCCCAATTCCTTTAGCCTTGATTCAGGCGGAATTCGGGGCACTGCGGCATTCATCCGTCAGCGGAGTTGAGTGGTGGGGATGGTGTCCATATCGTCAAAGGCCTGGTTTTCGCCGCCCATGGCCCAAATGAAGGTATAGTTGCTGGTGCCGGCGCCAGCGTGGATACTCCAGGAGGGAGAGATCACGGCCTGCTCATTCTGCATCACGATATGGCGGGTTTCCTGGCCCTGGCCCATCATATGGAATACCACATTATTTTCCGGCACGTCAAAGTAGAAATACACCTCCATGCGGCGCTCATGGGTATGGGCTGGCATGGTGTTCCATACGGAGCCGGGCTCCAGCACCGTCATGCCCATGGAGAGCTGGCAGGTCTTGAGCACATCGGGATGGATGAACTGATTGATCACCCGCTTGTTGCTACTTTCCAGGCTGCCCAGGGGCTTCTTCGCCGCATCGGCAATCTTGATCAGCTTATTTTCATAGCTGCAATGGGCGGGAGCGGATACGATATAGAATTTAGCGGGAGCCGCCTTGTCATCGCTTTCAAAATACACTTCCTTGGCGCCCATGGTGACATACAGGCAATCCTTGCAGCCCAGGGGATACACTTCCCCGTCCACACTCACCTTGCCTGCGCCGCCCACGTTGAACAGGCCCATTTCCCGGCGCTCCAGGAAATAATGGGTGCCAAAATTGGCCCAGATATCAATGCCCTTATCCAGAGATACCTTTTCATTCACCGGCATAATGCCCAAAGTAACCATCCGGTCCACATGGCTGTACACAGCCTGCACCGTATCTTCCACAAACAGGGTTTCGATCAAAAATTCCTTGCGCACTTCTTCGGTGGTGTAGCGCTTAAAATCATTGGGATGGCAGGAATAGCGAATATCCATTTTTTTCTCTCCTTTTTTCAATCGCAGGAAGCCCTGCGCAAAGATCAAATGCTCCTTTATTGTAGCATAGAAAGCATGAAAAATCAAACCCTGGCGCAGGTATATCTTAAACCCAGCTGATTTGAAAGGCTTATAACCTTTCAATAAAAAAAGTCAATATTTTATAATTGCACACTTTTATATTGCACTGCCGTCTCTCTTTTTTTCCCGTATAATAGACCCGAGGAATAAAAAAATTATAATCAAAAGGAGGCCATACCATGAAAAATAAAAAGCTCTTATTCTTTTTCAGTGATGAAACCTGCACATCCTGCAATGCTGTGGTCCCTACCCTGGCCCGTCTTGCCCAGGAAATGGGCATGGATTTTGAAAATTACATCGCCGTGCGCCCCTGGTGCTGGCTGGGCAAGGTGTTGCCCACGGTGGGCTACAATCACCTGGAATCCTTCCTCTATCTGGCCAATTTTTATGATGAAATCTATTATTGCAGCCTCACCGACCGCGCCTCCCTGCCCTTCCGCCGGGAAGTGCTGGCCTTTGGGGGCGAGGTGCTCTCCAGCCGCAAATGCGATGATATCGCCAATTTCTATGCCGATATCTATGCCTTCTTCGGAAAGCCAATCCCCGCCTCTGTAATGATCGTGCCCGACCGCCCTGATGATGAGGAGGCCTCGGACTACGGCGCCTATACCTATCCCGATATTCTTCACTCCAATGCCCTGGGCATCACCGAAAGCGTATGGGCCAAGGAAAAGAATATCTTCCTGGAAAAGGGCGTAAAAGAAGTTCTGGCGCTCTATTGCGCCCCG
>SVGW01000079.1 GCA_015056125.1 Clostridiales bacterium
ATCATATCAAATACCTGGGATCATCCATGGGGATATCTTCGGGTTTTAAATGAATGCCCTGTTTTTTAAGCATATCCAAAGTATCCCGGATCACGGTCAATGTGCGCAGGCCCAGGAAGTCCATTTTGAGGAGGCCCAGCTTTTCAATGATTCCCATGGGATACTGGGTGGTGATCACTTCATCGTTTTTCTGCAGGGGCACGTAGTGGGTGGCGGCCTCCCGGGTGATGAGCACCCCGGCGGCGTGGGTGGAGGCGTGGCGGGGCATGCCTTCCAGGGTCAGGGCGGTATCGATGAGCCGCTTGATCCTGGGGTCGCCTTCATACATTTCCCGGAGTTCCTTGTTCTGCCCCATGGCCTTTTCCAAAGTCATGTCCAGGGCCATGGGCACGGCCTTGGCCACCTGGTCCACTTCGGCGTAAGGATAGCCCAATACCCTTCCCACATCCCTGAGCACGCCCCTTGCCGCCATGGTGCCAAAGGTGATAATCTGGCTCACGTGATCGGCGCCGTATTTCCGGGCCACATAATCGATCACTTCCTGGCGGCGCTCGTAGCAAAAGTCCACGTCAATATCGGGCATGGATACCCGCTCGGGATTTAAAAAGCGCTCAAAGAGCAGGTTGTATTTGAGGGGATCCAGCATGGTGATATTGAGGCAATAGGCCACAATGGAGCCGGCGCCGCTGCCGCGGCCCGGGCCCACCATAATGCCGTGATCCTTGGCATATTTGATGAAATCCCATACAATAAGGAAATAATCCACATAGCCCATGGAGGAAATCACTTTGAGCTCATATTCCAGGCGCTCCCGGGCCACCTGATCATCCTTTTGATAGCGCTCTTTTAATCCTTCCTCGCAAAGCCGGCGGAGCATGCTTTGGGCCGTTTCGCCCTTTGGCACATCAAACTTTGGCAGGTGCACGGTGGAAAAATCAAATTCCACCTGGCAGCGATGGGCGATTTCCTGGGCGCGGTGAATGGCGGGTGCCTGGTCGGGGAAGAGGGACAGCATTTCTTCTTCCGATTTTACGTAAAGCTCGGTGCTGTTCATGCGCATGCGGGAATCATCGTCCAAGGTTTTTCCCGTCTGGATGCACATGAGCACTTCCTGGGCGTCGGCGTCCTCCCGGCGCAGATAGTGGCAGTCGTTGGTGGCCACCAGGGGCACATTGGTTTTCCGGCTTATTTCGATCAGCCGGGGCAGCACCAGCTTTTCTTCCGCCAGGCCGTGATCCATGATTTCAATGAAGAAATGATTTTCTCCAAAGATATTTATCATGGCTTGCACATATTTTTCCGCGTCCCCCCATCTTTCTTCCAATAATAATTTGGGCAAATCCCCGGACAGACAGGCGGAAAGACCGATCAGCCCCTGATGATGCTCTTTCAGCAGGGCGTAATCAATGCGGGGCTTATAGTAAAAACCCCTTGTGAACCCTTCGCTTACCAGGTACATCAGGTTCCTGTAGCCCTCTTCATTTTCGCACAAAAGCACCAGATGGCTGTACTCCCTTGAAAAGGCGCGCTTATCCTCCATATCGGGGCATACGTATACCTCGCACCCGATCACGGGATGAATGCCCGCTTCCTTGCAGGCGGAGTAAAATTCCACCGCGCCGTAAAGCACGCCATGGTCGGTAATGGCGCAGGCGTCCATGCCCAATTCCTTCACCCGCTGCACCAGGCGCTTGATGCGGCAGGCGCCGTCCAGCAGGCTGTATTCCGTATGCAGATGCAAATGGGCAAAAGCCATGGCCATTCCTCCTTTACAGATGTTTCCTTAACCATTATACCCAAATTTATACCGGGTGTAAACGCCGATGGGGAAATCTTGCGCTTTTTTTATATTTATTATATAATAAATCGTTACGCAACGAAGAAGAATCAAGGAGGCTGGGAAAATTGCCCCGTTAATTTTTCCTCCACGTTGGTTTTGCTGATCGAAATTGAAGGAGGAATTCTCATTATGTCTACCCTTGCGCAGGAGGTTGCCAACCGGCGAACCTTTGCCATCATCAGCCACCCCGACGCGGGTAAAACCACCCTCACCGAAAAGCTTTTGCTCTACGGCGGCGCTATCCGCCAGGCAGGCAGCGTGAAGGCCCGCCGCGCCGAGCGCCACGCCACCTCCGACTGGATGGAGATTGAAAAACAGCGCGGCATTTCCGTCACATCCAGCGCCATGCAATTTGAATTTGACGGCTTCCATATCAATATTCTGGATACTCCCGGCCATCAGGATTTCTCCGAGGATACTTACCGCGTGCTGGTGGCGGCGGACAGCGCCGTGATGCTCATCGACGCCGCCAAGGGCGTGGAAGAGCAGACGGTGAAGCTGTTTAAGGTGTGCCGCATGCGGGGCATTCCGATTTTTACGTTTGTAAATAAAATGGACCGGGCGGCCAAGGATCCCTTTGAACTGATGGAAGAATTGGAGCAGGTGTTGGGCATTCGGGCCTGCCCCATCAACTGGCCCATCGGCGTGGACGGGGATTTTCAGGGCGTGTATCACCGGGATGAAAAGACGGTGGAACTCTACTTTGGCGGCGATCATGGCAAAAAGAAAGCGGAAAAAACCGTGATCTCTGTGGATGATCCCGCCTTTGAATCCGCCCTTGACAAGCATTACCGCACCCGGCTTGCGGATGAAATTGAGCTCTTGGACGAAGCGGGCGATGCTTTTGACCTGGAAGCCGTGCGCCGGGGCGAGCTTACGCCCATGTTCTTTGGCAGCGCCGTTACCAATTTCGGCGTGGAGCCCTTCCTCTATCGTTTCCTGCGCTACACCCAGCGGCCCCTGCCCCGGGAAAGCGATCAGGGCATGGTGGAGCCTGAGGACGAGCGCTTTTCCGGCTTTATCTTTAAGATTCAGGCTAATATGAACCCTGCCCACCGGGATCGCTTGGCCTTCCTTCGGGTGGTATCGGGTGTTTTCCAGAAGGGCATGACCGTGTGGCATTCCGGCACCAATAAGGAAATGCAGGTGAAGCAGCCCCAGCAATTCATGGCGGATGAGCGGGAGGGCGTGGAAAACGCTTATCCCGGGGATATTATCGGCCTGTTTGACCCTGGCGTATATCGCTTGGGGGACACCCTGTGCACGGGCCGCAAGATCAAATTTGAAAAGATTCCTGTATTCGCTCCCGAGCGCTTTGCCAGGGTAAGGCCCCTGGATTCCATGAAGCGCAAGCAGTTCGTCAAGGGCATTAACCAGCTGGCCGAAGAAGGCGCGATCCAGACCTTCCGCCGCAACGAGACCGGCATGGAGGAATTTATCGTGGGCGTGGTGGGCGAATTGCAGTTTGACGTGCTCACCTATCGCTTAAAGAGTGAATACGGCGTGGATCTGCTTATGGATCGGCTCAGCTATCGGTTTGTGCGTTGGGTAACGGAAACCCAGATTCCCGTGGAGGATCTGCAGCTTACCTCCACCACCCACCGGGGCTTTGACGCCGAGGATAACTCCGTGCTCTTCTTTGAAAATGATTGGAGCATCCGCTTGGCGGGAGAAAAGAACAGGGGCCTGGAGCTTTCCGAGATTGCGCCCCGGAAGGTGGAAAAGTAATCATGGAGGGAAACGGTGGGGGGCTTTGCCCCTTGACCCTTCCTCCGGATATTGCTTGGCTATTCTTGCAAGCAACGTGCCGGTGAAGCGCCAAGAAACGAATATCGCCCACGGGCAGGTTGGCGAATACGCCGCCGGCCGGATGCTTTTGCATCCGGGAAAACGAGAAAAAATGCCGGTTGGAGAAAGCTTGCTTTCTCTCCCGGCATTTTCTCGTTTTCATTGTGCCCGTGAAATTATGTTTCCGTTTCCTCGAGTTTCTTGCGGAATCCCCAAGGTTTCATAAAATCTGTGTGTCGCATACCAGAGTCCAGAGGACGATGTCCTCTGGCGCGGGGGTACGGGGGCCGCGCAGGCCCCTGCCTCCCAAACCCAGATATTTTTTTCTGCGCAAACGTTGACTTGTGTCTGCAGTTGGGCTAAAATTTGAGTGGACAGAAGAACTTGAATCAAGGAGCGGCAAAAGGATGGAAAAAAACAATCCCAAGGGCTGGCTGTATCTCTTGCCGGCGCTGCTTTTCCTGGGCGCGTTCATGGTGTATCCCCTGATTGACGTGCTCATCTACTCCTTTGAGGAGGGGTATAATTTTGCTTCCCAAAGCTATATGGGGGTGGGCACGTATAATTACGCCTATGTGCTCCACGATCCCTATTTTCTCCAGGCGGTGAAAAACACCTTGATCCTGGTGCTTTTTACCGTGCCCATTTCCACGGGCATTGCGCTGCTGATTTCCTATGGCCTCTCTTCCATTCAGAAGCTGCGCAACCTGTTTCAGACCATCTATTTCCTCCCCTACGTCACCAACACCCTGGCGGTGGGCCTGGTGTTTATGATCCTGTTCAAAAAGAACGCCTACACCGACGGCCTGGCCAATCTGGTGCTCAGCTGGTTTCATGCAGGGCCCATTGATTTTATCGATGGCCCCTACTGGGCGAAGATGTTTGTGCTGTGCTTCTACACGGTATGGGTGGTAATGCCCTTTAAAATCTTGGTGCTCACCAGCGCCCTGGCCTCCGTGAATGATAATTATTACAAGGCCGCCAAGGTGGATGGTACCAGGAAAGGCCGTATCTTTGCCCGCATCACATTGCCCATGATTTCTCCCACCCTTTTTTACCTGATCATCACCGGCTTTATCGGCGCATTCAAGGCCTACAGCGACGCCGTGGCCCTCTTTGGCACCGATCTGAACGCCGCCGAAATGAACACCATCGTAGGCTATGTATACGATATGCTCTACGGAAGCAGCGGCGGCTATCCTTCCTATGCCTCGGCGGCAGCCATTATCCTCTTTGTGATCGTGCTCACCATCACCTGCATCAATCTGCTCATCAGCAAAAAGCACGTGCATTATTAAGGAGGCGGCGATATGAAGAAAAAAGAGAATGCCCTTCCCCGCCTGCTTGGCAGCGGGCTGAAATTTCTGATGCTCATTTTCTGGGCGCTGATGGTGCTGTTTCCTTTTTATTGGATGCTGCTTACATCCGTAAAAACCTACAGCTCCTATAACGCCGAATTTGTGCCCACCCTCTACACCCTGACCCCCACCTTTGAAAATTATGTGAGCGCCTTTACCGCGGTGCCCCTGGCCCGGTATTTCTTAAATACCCTGATTTTTACTGTGATCACCACCGCGCTGATGCTTGGGGTGACGGTGCTGGCGGCCTTTGCCTTTGCCCGGTTACGCTTTAAAGGAAAGAATATCGCCTTTGTGGCGTTTCTGGCCCTGATGATGATTCCAAACGAACTGGTGATCATCACCAATTTTGTTACCATTACCAATCTGGATTTGCGAAACACCTTTCTGGGCCTGATTCTTCCTTCCGTTACCTCGGTATTCTATATTTATTTGCTCAAGGAAAATTTTGCCCAGGTGCCGGATGAACTCTACTACGCCGCCAAGGTGGATAATACCTCCGATTTTAAATACCTGAGAAAGGTATTGATCCCCATCTGCCGCCCCACCATTATCACCATCACCATCCTCAAGGTGATCGAATGCTGGAATTCCTATGTGTGGCCCCGGCTGATTACGGATGATTCCAATTATTATCTGGTATCCAACGGCATCCAGACCATCCGGGAAAGCGGCTTTGGCCGGGAAAATATCCCCGCCATGATGGCGGCGGTGGTGGCCATTTCCCTGCCGCTGATCATTCTTTTCCTGATCTTCCGCAATAAGATTATGGCCGGCGTGGCGAGAGGAGGCAGCAAGGGATGAATAAGAAAAAGCTGGCGCTGCTCTTGGCATTGGTGCTTTGCTTGCCCCTGCTTTCCGGCTGCCACGGCGCCCAGGAATCCGGGGAATTTGCAATGCCCTCTTCCTTTGATGAGAGCAAACAATACGAGATCAGCTTCTGGGCCAAGAACGATACCAACCAGACCCAGGTGGATATCTACAAAAACACCATTTCTGAATTTGAAAAGCTCTATCCCAATATCAAGGTGAATTTGCGCCTGTACACCGATTACGGCCGTCTCTACAGCGACGTGATCACCAATATCGCCACCGATACCACCCCCAACGTGTGCATCACCTATCCTGATCACATTGCCACGTATCTTACCGGCAAAAACAGCGTAGTGCCCCTGGAGGAATTGATGGCCCATGAAAAATACGGCCTGGGGGGGACGGAATTGCGCTTTGACGGGCCCAGCAAGGCGGAAATCATTCCCCAGTTTCTATCTGAATGCCTGATTAACGGCATCACTTATGCCCTGCCCTACATGCGCTCCACTGAGGCCTGCTATGTGAATAAGACCTATGTGGAAAAGCTGGGCTACACCCTGCCTGAAACCCTCACCTGGGATTTTGTGTGGGAGGTATCGGATGCGGCGGCCCAAAAGGATGAAGAAGGCGTTTACCTGGTGAACGGCCAGAAGGTGATGATTCCCTTCCTTTATAAATCCACCGATAATATGATGATCCAATTGCTCAGGCAGATGGATGCGGAATATTCTACCGAAAACGGCCAGATTCTGGTATTCAATGATACGGTGCATTCCCAGCTGCTGAATATTGCCGAGCATGTGAAAAAGGGCGCTTTCTCTACCTTTAAAATTTCCGGTTACCCCGCCAATTACTTAAACGCCGGCCAGTGCATTTTTGCTGTGGACTCCACCGCCGGAGCCACCTGGATGGGATCGGATGCGCCCCTTATTGATATTCCGGAGGATCAGCTGGTGGAATTTGAAACGGTGGTGATGCCCATTCCCCAGTATGACCCCGAAAATCCTCAGATGATCTCTCAGGGCCCTTCCGTGTGTATCTTCCAGAAGGATGATCCCCAAGTGGTGATGGCCTCGTGGCTGTTTACCCAGTTTCTGCTCACCAACAAAGTGCAGATCGATTATTCCTGCACAGAGGGCTATGTGCCGGTAACCAGCAAAGCGCTCAACTCCCCGGAATATCAGGATTATCTTTCCCGGGAGGGGGAGGATAACCAGCATTATTACGAAGTGAAAATTCAAGCGGCTAAGCTGCTCCTTGACAATGTGGAAAACACCTTTGTGACCCCGGTGTTCAACGGCTCCGCTTCCCTGCGGGACGCCGCCGGCCAGATGATCGAGGAAGTGACCAAGGGCATCCGCAGGAAAAAGACGGTGGACGATGCTTTTATCGAAAAGCTCTATGGGGATATGGTGTCCCGATATCATTTGAACCCCGAGGAAGTGGGCAGCGCCAATACGGCGGTAAAAAAGAATTTTGGTCCCCTCCCCGGCACCTCCGTGATCCTTTTGTCTGCTCTGGGCATCGCCTGGGCGCTGATCATCGTTTACGTGATTTACAATGCGGCAAAAAAGAGAAAAGTTGCAAATTCTTTGAAGAAAGATTGATTTCTCGGCGGATTTATGTATAATATTCTTGTACTCGGATTTAAAAATTGGAGGCGAAAAGAAATGAAAAAGTTCCTGGCTGCTCTGTTGATCTTGGTTCTGGCGATGACCGGCGTTGTAAGCGCCATGGCGGAAGACGAAGTGAAGGTTATGACCTACGAAGAATACGCCGCTGCCGAACTGGATACCGAAGTTGTAATTGAATGCTATGTGCAGGCTACCCAGAGCTGGTGGCAGGATCAGATCACCGTATATGCTCAGGATGAGAATGGCGCCTACTTCCTGTATAACATGGCTTGCACCGAAGAGGATGCTGCCAAGCTGGTGCCCGGCACCAAGATCCGCGTGACCGGCTACAAGGGCGCTTGGGAAGGCGAAGTGGAAGTGATGGAAGCCACTTTCGAATTCGTGGAAGCCGAGCCTTGGATTGCTGAAGCCAAGGATCTCACCGAAGTGCTGGCCAATGAAGAAGAACTGATCAAGTATCAGAATCAGCTGGCCACCTTCAAGGGCCTCACCGTGGAATCCGTCACCTTCAAGAATGGCGAACCCGGTGATGATATCTACGTGACCCTGCAGCAGGGCGAAAAAACCTTCGATTTCTGCATCGAAGTGTACCTCACCGGCACCGATACCGAAGTGTACAAGGCTGTGAGCGAACTGAAGGCCGGCGATGTGGTGGATGTGACCGCGTTTGTGTACTGGTACAAGACTGTGAACGCTCATATCACTGCTGTGGCTCCTGCCGCTAAGTAATTTCATTGCAAATCAAAAAACATCCGCTCAATGGGCGGATGTTTTTTGCGTAAAGCCTTCCCCTTGAGGGGAAGGTGTCAGCCTGAGGCTAAAGGATGAGGTGGATTTATTTATGCAGGCGGATCACGGCGCTTTCATCTTCGGAAAGGGTGAAATGGAGAGCGCCGTTTTTGATTTTGGCAGACGCCGTGCCAAGCACGGTTTCGGCCTTTGCATAGGCGGCGTCCAGGGCGATCTCGCCTGTGGCGGCGGCGGGCAGGCTGTTGATAAGCACCGCACCGTCGGCATTTCCTTCCGTTTTCAGGATGCTCACTTTCACGCCCTCTGCCGTGCAGGGGTTAGCGGGAATGGCGCATTCCCGACACAGATCCATCACGATCTTTTTTGCGATCATGCTGCTGTTGCCCTGATCCTGGCTGGTGAAATCATCCCCCACCAGGGCCCGGGTGGAATAGGAAAGGCCCAGGTTCACCCCGGAGAGCACCGCCCGGCCTTTGCCGTAGCGATTGCAGAGGATGGCGGGGGTGCCGTCTTCATAAGAATAGAGCACATCTGCGGTTACGTTGCGGAAGGTTTCCATCTGGGAATTGCCGGTGATCTGGCAGGGGCCCTGCTTGGCCATGAGCTTCACGGAATCCCGGAGGAAAATATCATCCTCCTCGCAGCCGAAAATATCCGCATAGCCAAAGCCCGGAACCTGGCGGGAAAGCTTCATATCCTCATCAAAGGCCCCGAAATAGGGATCGGAAAGCACGGTACCGCCGGTTTTGATGTATTCCTTGAGGGCTTCGGCCAGCTTTTTCGATACGGCGTAGGGAGAGGGAATGATAATCAGGCGATATTTTGACAGATCACCGAAAAACTCCTCATGGAGCACATCGGTGATGATATTTTCTTCCCACAACATCCGATAGTAGCCGTTGATGGAGTCCACGGCGTATTTATTATCTCCCCGGCCCTGGCTCACCCAATTGGCCAGATAGGAGCGGATGGAGAAAATCAGGGCCACTTTCGCCTGATCCTGGTGGTAGTTGTTGAAAATGTCCTCATTCTTTTGCAGCATGCCGCAAAGTTTCTCCGCACACCGGGAAAGATTGGTGGGACCGCCGGCATAATCGGTCATGGCAAAGCCCCCGAATTCGGAGCCGAAGCGCTCTTTGCGATACTGCCAGTAGAGCAGGCCCTTGGCGCCATGGCGGATGGATTCCAGGGAGAATTTATAGAAGGTGTTGTCATCGATGCGGCCATTCTGGCGAAGGCCGGTGCCGTTGATGCCAGCGGTCAATTCGCTTTGCCACACCTCTTTCCCATCGGCAGCGCAGCGGGTGGCATCGCAGCCCAGAGCCAGAGAGGAGCAATCGGAGGCCTTCTGGGGGAAGGCGCTGAAGCCCCATTTATCAAATACCTTGGCGTTTTTCCAATCGTCAAAGGCCATGCCCCCCAGCTGGGAGCAGGTGACCGCGCCGCCGCCCCAGGCATGGGCGATTACGGGCTTATTATCGCAATCCTTGATCACCTGAGTGCGGAAAGAAATTTCCTCCACCACATTATCCATATTGAAGAGGCGAAAATCGGTGTAATCGGAATAGGAATGCATCCAGCGGGGCGGCAGAATTTCGTCAAAGGAACGGTAGAAATGGCCCCAGGCGTTGTTGAGGGTTTCCACATCGCCATATTTCTTTTGGAGCCAATTCTGGAATTTTTTCGTGGAGGCAGGGCAGTAGCAGAAAATGCCGCTGGGCTTCTTCGCCAGATCCACCCAGGTGTGGGGCTCGTTCATGGGCTCATAGAAGGCCACGTTATCGTATTTTTTCGTTTCGCTGATCACGCCCCGGATGAAGCGCTCCTCCAGCTCCCTCACTTCATCATGGTCAAAGCACAGCCCCGGCCAGCCGCCGGAGGGGGTGTTGGCCCGGATGCCGGGCACGAAGGGGTGATGATCCTCATCCATATAGAAATACTGGGGATATTTTTTAATGGCCCAGTCCGGGGCAGCATGGAGATGGAACAAAAGGCCCACATTCAAATCATGCTTTTTCGCACAATCCAGAAAGCCGGTGATATAATCGTGGTCGATTTTTCCATCCGCCCGTTCGCAGGCGTTCCATACCAGCCATGCCCGAATGGTATTAAAGCCCATCTTGCGCATGTTTTCCATGTCCCGGTTCCATTGATCCCTTTCCGGGGTGGCGCCCCGCAAATACTGCGTGCCGAAGATATACATATTTTTTCCCCTTTCTATGGCTTATTTTTTCGGTAGATAGCGCATTTCGCTGACGGAATAAACGGTTACAAAGGCTTTGGGGTCGGTTTTTTTCACAAAATCCATGAGCAGGCGGTATTCCTGCTTATCCACAATGGCAATCATTTCCCGGCGGGGCGTATGATCATAGGCGCCGATGATTTCATTTAAGGTGGCGCCGCTGTGCAGATCATGAAGCACAAAGGCCACGATTTCCTCCAGCTTTTCGGAGATTACGCATACCCGCCTTTTAATATTCAGCCCAAAGATGAATTGATCCACCACCTGGCCCCCGAAATAGGTGCCCAGAATGCTCAGCACCACGATCTTGGTATCATAGCAAAGGGCGGAGGACAGGGCCACCACGATACCTGAAAGGCTCATGGCCTTGCCAAGATCCATGCGAAGGTATTTATTCATGATCTTGGCCACGATATCCAGGCCCCCGGAGGAAGCGTTGCGGGAAAAGAGGATAGCCAGCCCCACGCCTACTACCAAAATATAGCAGACCACGTCCAGCAAAGGATCCTGGGTGAGGGATTGAAAAGACGGGAAAACGATCTCAAACAAGCCCATGATCAGGGGCATGAGGATGGAGCAGTATACCGTTTTGACGCCAAATTCCGGGCCAATGAGCAAAAAGCCGATGATTAAAAGGAAAATATTCATCAGCAGCGTGATGGTGGATACCGAGAGGGGAATGAAATTGCTCAGCACCATGGCCAATGCCGCCCCGCTGCCTACAGATACATGGCTTGGCAGCATAAAGAAAAATACCGCTGCGGCCACGATGGCCGTGCCCAGGGTGATCATGAAAAATTCCTGAATATTCTTTCTGGAAAACATCTCCGCTCCCGCCCTTTACAGAATGATCTCGTCCTCGTCCAGCACGGTGCGGACGGGAAAGCCGAATTGGCCATCCATGGCCAGGATATCGGGCACCTTTTCATCCCATTTGCTGATGTGGGTGAACGCCACCTGCTTCGCCTTGCATTTTTCAAGGAAGGGGGCGTGGTGCTCAGGCAGCTGATGGGCCATTTCCAGGATCAGCAGATCCACTTCATTTTCCAGGGCATAGGCGGGAAAATCATTTCCCTCCAGCCGGGCGGAAAGATCCCCGGAAAAGATCACCTTTTTCCCCTCCGCTTCCAGAAGATAGGAAAGAGCGGGCCGGTTCCAATAGGCCAGGTGCTGGGTGGGAAAGGGCGTAAGGCGGATGTGTTCATCCTGATAAGTATCCTTTTCCGTGATCAGGTGAAATCGGATATGCTCCGGGTTGATTTCTCCCCCGAATACGGGCAGGGCGGAAAGAAACATATCAATAGCCCTCTGCTCGGTGAGGTAAATATCCAGGCTGGTGCCAGGGATCTTTTTGTTCATCAGCATCGCCAGATGGAAAATGCCTATCACATGATCGGCGTGAAAATGAGTGGTAAACAGGGCGCGGAGGCGGGTAAAATCCGCGTGCCGGCGGGTGAGCAGATCCACTACCGGCGCGCCTGCATCGATCAGATATAAAGCGCCCCCGGTTTCAATCAGGGTGCTGGAGCAAAAGCGATTATCTTCGGGCGAACCGTGGCTGGTGCCCAGAAAGGATATTTTCATCCTGCGTTGCCTCCTGTTTGGTTTTGCTTGACTATATCAAATTATATCAGTTTTTGATATACCCCGCAAGAGGATTGTGTGGTATAATATTGATTAGCGAATTGCGAAGCAATTACGCGGATCGCCGGGCCCCGAATGGGTGCACGGCGAGCATTATGGTATAATGTAAAAAGACAAGCCGGAAGTTCCTGTGTTTCAGGGGCTTCCGGCTTTTTGTGTTACTAACCAGATATTAGTTCAATAGCGGTGCGCAATTCTGAAAGGGTT
>SVGW01000080.1 GCA_015056125.1 Clostridiales bacterium
CCTTCTCCTGCCTGCATCCGCCACAGGCGGCGGCAGGCTACGGCCCTCGCCGCCGCGCATGTCGCCGGCTGCGGATTACAGTCGAAGGGCAGCGGCCCTTCGACGCATCCCAGGGGTTTTTTGACAGGCTGTCGCCAGTTTTTACCGGCGTTTTTTTATTGCAGGAAGTACTAATTTTTACAAATAATTTACATGGTTGCTTTTTGGGAAATTTCCGTGTATAATTTTGTCTGGTTGCAATTTGTCTGGGTCAATTGAAAACGATCAGGTGCAATGGAGCGAATGAAATCTGTGATGATACAGGAAGCAGTAAAAACAGAAACGAAAAAAATTGCCGTGGGCGTAACGGGACTTTCGGCGGTGATGCTGCTGGTATTTCTCTTATTGGGGAAGCTTGATTACCCAGCCGTGCTGGGCGCTGTATTGGGTGCTTGCGCTGCTGTAGGAAATTTCTTTTTGATGGCGCTTTCTGTGCAGCAGGCCGCCGGGAAGATGAACGGAGTGCATGCAGCTGCCGATCCGGATGAGGCGGATGAGGAGAGCGAAGAGGAAAAGCGGCTTGCCCAACAAAAGAAAGCGGCCAAGCGCGTGATACAGCGCTCTTACTATGCCAGGCTTTTATTGGTGGTGCTGGTTGCGCTGGCGGCGATTTATATTCCCTGTTTTCATCCTTTGGCGGCGCTGATTCCCCTGATGTTTCCAAGGCTTGTGATTTTCTTATTTCAGCTTCTTCAGGGCAGGAAGGGAGAGAAAAACTGAATGAATAAAAAACAGAAAGCAAAAATCATTGATATTCTTTTGCTTTGCATGATCATTTTGCCTTTTGTGTTCTGCATGGCGCTCAAGGTGCTCACCAAGCCGGCAGCGGACGGAATCAGCATTACGGGCGCGCAGATTTATTTTTCCATTCCCATGCCTGTGATGGAGCTGATTATTTCAGAGGCACAGGTAACTTCCTGTGCAGTGATTATTTCATTGACGGGCCTATGCTTGTATCTCACCCATGGTATTTCCGTGATTCCTTCTTCCAAGCGTCAGCTGGCGGCCGAGTGGATTGTGGAAAAGGTGAATGCGCTGGTGGAGGATAATATGGGCAAGCGTTTTATGGCCTATGCGCCTTTTGTGGCGGCTATTATGGGCCTGTCTGCTTTTTCCAGCCTTTCCAGCCTGCTTGGTCTTTTCCCGCCTACATCTGACGTGAATATTATTGCCGGATGGGCCATTCTGGTGTTTGTGATGATCACCTATTATAAGCTCAAGGCGGGCGTGTGGAACTATGTGAAGGGCTTCTTTGAGCCCATCCCCGTATTTGCTCCCTTTAATATCATTGGCGAAATCGCCACTCCTGTTTCCATGTCTTTCCGTCACTATGGCAATGTGCTTTCCGGTGTGGTGATTTCCACGCTGATTGCTTCGGCTTTGCAAGGGCTTTCCAGCGCGCTGCTGGGATGGCTGCCCGGGTTCCTAGGGGAGATTCCTTACTTGCGCGTGGGTCTTCCTGCCATTCTTTCCATGTATTTTGACGTATTCAGCGGGTGTCTGCAGGCTTTCATCTTCGCCATGCTCACCATGCTCTATATTTCTACCGCCGGCCCGGAAGAGGCCTGATCATTGGCTCAAAGCGGTGATTGAAATATCGCCGCATGCAGCATACACTGATTCTATTTTAGGAGGTTTTTCCATGCTTGAACTCGCTATTGGTATCATTCTCTGCGGTTGCGCCATCGGCGCCGGTTTGGCTCTGATTGCCGGTATCGGCCCTGGTATTGGTGAAGGTAATGCCGTTTCCAAGGCTTGCGAAGCCATTGGCCGTCAGCCCGAATCCAAGGGCGCCGTCACTTCCACCATGATCATGGGCTGCGCCATCGCCGAAACCACCGGTTTGTACGGCCTGGTTGTGGGTATCCTTTTGATCTTCGTGGCCCCCAATTCCTTTGTGAATATTCTGCTGGAAGCTATCAAGAATATCGGCTGAGGCTTTCGTGCATAGAAAGGCTGAAAAATGAGTATTCAATCTTTGCCCATCATTTCTGTCAACCTCTGGGATATTCTCATTTCTCTTGCCAATCTGCTGATCATGTTTCTCATTGTCAAACGCTTCCTGTTTAGGCCCGTTATGAAAGTGATGGTGCAAAGGCAGGAGCAGGTGGACAAAATCTATGACGATGCCAATCAGGATCGCCAGGCTGCCGGCAGCATGAAGCAGGAGTATGAAACGCGCCTGGCTTCTGCCCGGGAGGAAGCGGACAGCCTGGTGAAAAACGCTGTGCAGACTGCCCAGCGCAAGGGCGACGCCATTGTGGCCGAGGCTGCCAGCCAGGCCAGCCACCTCAAGCAGAAGGCAGAAGAAGAAATTGCCATGGAGAAAAAGCAGATGCTCCAGAGCGTGCAGAGCGAAATCTCCGATATGGCGGTGAGCATTGCCTCCAAGGTTGTGGAGCGCGAGATCCGGCAAAAGGATCATGACGCCTTTGTGGATGAATTTATCAAGAACGTGGGTGAGCAATCGTGACGGAACTGGCCAGAGAATATGGTGATGGACTGTATACCCTGTCCCAGGAAGAAAAGATTGCCGATGAAGTATTGCCCCAATTGGAAATGCTCAAGGCTTGCTTTCGGGATCAGCCTGAGTTTTTAAAGCTGTTGTCCAATATGTCCCTGAGCAAGGAAGAAAGAGTGGGGATTCTGGAAAAAGCTTTCCGTGGGCAGATTCACCCCTACCTGCTGAATTTTCTGAAAATTCTGTGCGAGCGGGGAGCCCTTTACGAGTTTTCGGGCTGCGAAGAGGCGTTTCGTATTCGCTACAATCAGGATCAGGGAATCATTGAGGCCAGCGTGACCACAGCCGCTCCTTTGAAAGATGATCAGCGGGCCCGGATGCAGGAAAAGCTTTGCCGGATGACCGGCAAACAGATCCGCCTGATTGAAAAGGTGGACGAAAAAGTGATTGGCGGCGTGCTGCTGGAAATGAACGGAAAACGCTATGACAGCACCCTCCGCCAGCGGCTGGATTCCATCCACCAGGCTATGATCAGCGAGGCATAACGCCTCCGTAACTGAAAGCGGTGATACAATGCAGTTAAAACCTGAGGAAATTTCCAAGCTTATCAAAGAGCAAATAAAAAACTATGAAAACCGGATCACTCAGAGCGACACCGGCACCATCATCATGATTGGCGATGGCATCGCCCGCGTATCCGGCTTGGATCATTGCATGGCCAATGAATTGGTGCGCTTTCCCAACGGCGCATACGGCATGGCGCTGAACCTGGAGGAAAACTCCGTGGCCATCGTTATGCTGGGCGACGATGAAGGCATCAAGGAAGGCGACGTGGTGGAGCGCACGGGAAAGGTTGTATCTGTTCCTGTGGGTGAAGCGTTGATTGGCCGCGTGGTCAATTCCCTGGGTCAGCCGGTGGACGGCCGTGGCCCTGTGGAGGCCACGGAGCAGCGCCCCATTGAGCGCAACGCTCCCGGCATCATTCAGCGAAAATCCGTTTCCGTTCCCCTGCAGACGGGTATCAAGGCTATCGACAGCATGATCCCCATTGGCCGGGGGCAGCGCGAATTGATCATCGGCGACCGCCAGACCGGTAAAACCGTGATCGCCCTGGATACCATCATCAACCAGAAGGGCAAGGATGTGATCTGCATTTACGTGGCCATTGGCCAGAAGTGCTCCACCGTTGCTCAGTTGGTGGATACGTTGACTGCGGCTGGCGCCATGGACTATACTATCGTGGTGAGCGCCACGGCTTCCGAGCTTGCGCCGCTGCAGTATATCGCGCCTTATTCCGGATGCGCTATGGCTGAATACTTTATGGATCAGGGCAAGGATGTGCTCATCATTTACGATGATCTTTCCAAGCATGCGGTGGCTTATCGCGCCCTGTCGCTGCTGATTCGCCGCCCTCCGGGCCGTGAGGCTTATCCTGGCGACGTATTCTATCTGCACAGCCGTTTGCTGGAGCGCTCTGCCCGGGTGGATCCGGCCTATGGCGGCGGTTCCATTACGGCCCTGCCCATCATTGAAACCCAGGCGGGCGACGTATCCGCCTATATTCCCACCAACGTGATTTCTATCACCGATGGCCAGATTTTCCTGGAAACGGAACTGTTCCACGCTGGCATTATGCCCGCTGTGAACCCCGGTATTTCCGTATCCCGTGTGGGCGGTAATGCCCAGATTAAAGCCATGAAAAAGGTGGCCGGTACCCTGAAATTGCTCTACAGCCAGTACCGCGAATTACAGGGCTTTGCCCAGTTTGGCTCCGACCTGGACGCCGATACCAAGGCTCGCTTGGCTCAGGGCGCCCGCATTGTGGAAGTGCTCAAGCAGAACCGCAATCATCCCGTGGCTGTTGAAAATCAGGTGTGCCTGTTCTACGCTGTTACCCACGATTTCCTCATGAATGTGGAAGTAGATGACGTGGCGGAATATGAAGAGGGCCTGTACGAGCGCATGGCGGCGCAGCACAGCGAGGTGCTGGATGCCATTCGCACTACCGGGCAGCTCAGCGCCGAAACGGAAGAGGCGCTGAAGAACGCCCTTGAAAATTATACCCGGGATTTTCTCAAGGCAAAGTAAGTAAGGAGGGGTAGCCATGGCTGGAGCGTCCATGAAGGACATCAAGCTGCGCATCAAGAGCGTGGAAAGCACCATGCAGATTACCAAAGCGATGCAGCTTGTGGCCACCTCCAAGCTTCGCCGCGCAAAAGAGCGGATGGAAAACAGCAAGCCCTATGCCCACATTTCTCAGGCGGCCATTCGCTCGGCGGTTAACCGGTGTACGGAGGGAAATATTCCCTTTGTGTCGGTTCGCCCGGTAAAGAAGCGCTGCTATGTGGTGATCGCAGGAGACCGGGGGTTGGCCGGCGGATATAATGCTAATGTGTTCAAGGCTGTTGCCGCTCATTGCGAAAATACGGATTATTGCGTGCTTCCTATGGGTAGAAAAGCCATTGAAAAGATTCACCGTTCCAATGTGGAATCCCTGACGGATGAATACGCCAAGGTGGAAGGAATGACGGTGGGGGGCTGCTATAAGCTGGCCCGTCTGCTGATTGATTCTTATCTGCAGGAGCAGTTTGATGAGCTTTGGCTGGTCTATACGGGCTTTCAATCCATGATGAGTCAGGAAGTAGCCGTGGAGCAGCTTCTCCCTGTGCCCAAGCCTACCGAAGAAGAAGCATCGGCCCCTGTATCCACCGTATATGAGCTGAACGTGGAGGAACTGCTGGAAAAGGTGATGCCCGATTTCCTGGCCGGAAGAATCTACAGTGCGCTGTGCGATTCTTTTGCCAGCGAAGTGGCTTCCCGCAGAAGCGCCATGGATTCGGCCACCAAGAATGCCGGTGAAATGATCAGTGATCTCAGGCTCAAATATAACCGTGCCCGCCAGGGCGCCATTACCCAGGAAATCACGGAAATCGTGGCCGGTGCAGAAGAATAAAGCGCCGGGAAAGGGGATAAAACCATCGTGAGCAATCAAAATATCGGCAAAGTGGTTCAGGTTATCGGCCCTGTGCTGGATATCCGTTTTGAAGACGGTCATCTGCCTGAATTGCTTACGGCCATTGAAATTCAGAATGGCGATAAAAAAATTGTAGCGGAAGTAGCTCAGCATGTGGGCGATAATGTGGTTCGCTGCATTTCCATGAACGCTACAGACGGCATGGTGCGCGGTGTGGATGCTGTGGATACCGGAAGCCCCATTACCGTGCCCGTGGGCGATCAGTGCCTGGGCCGCATCTTCAATCTGCTGGGCCAGGCTATTGACGATCAGCCCGACCCTAAGGCGGAAGAGCGCTGGCCCATTCATCGGGCTGCCCCTTCTTACGAAGAACAGGAAACTTCCACCGAAATCCTGGAAACGGGTATCAAGGTGGTTGACCTGATTGCACCGTATGCCAAGGGCGGCAAGATTGGTTTATTTGGCGGCGCAGGCGTGGGCAAAACAGTATTGATCATGGAATTGATCAATAATGTGGCCAAGCAGCACGGCGGCCTGTCCGTATTTGCGGGCGTTGGCGAGCGTACCCGCGAGGGCAACGACCTGTATAACGAAATGAAAGAAAGCGGCGTTATCAATAAGACGGCGCTGGTATATGGCCAGATGAACGAGCCTCCGGGAGCCCGCATGCGCGTGGCGCTTTCTGGCCTTACCATGGCGGAATATTTCCGCGATCGGGAAAATCAGGACGTGCTTTTGTTCATTGACAACATTTTCCGTTTCACCCAGGCGGGCTCTGAGGTATCTGCGCTGCTGGGCCGTATGCCCTCTGCCGTAGGCTATCAGCCTACCCTGGCGACCGAAATGGGCGCCCTGCAGGAGCGCATTACTTCCACTAAAAAGGGCTCTATCACGTCTGTTCAGGCCGTATATGTGCCTGCTGACGACTTGACAGACCCTGCTCCTGCTACTACCTTTGCCCACCTTGATGCAACCACCGTGCTTAGCCGTAATATTGCTTCGCTGGGCATTTATCCTGCCGTGGATCCTTTGGATTCCACCAGCCGGATTTTGTCCCCTGAAGTAGTGGGGCAGGAACATTACGAAGTGGCCCGCCAAGTGCAGGGAATTCTGCAGCGGTATAAGGAACTGCAGGATATCATTGCCATCATGGGTATGGATGAACTGAGCGATGAAGATAAGCTGATTGTGGCCCGCGCCCGCAAGGTGCAGCGTTTCCTGAGCCAGCCCTTCTCTGTTGCCGAGCAGTTCACCGGCATGGAAGGCAAGTATGTGCCGCTGAAGGAAACCATCCGTGGCTTTAAGGAAATCATCGAAGGCAAGCATGATGATCTGCCGGAAAGCGCATTCCTGTTTGTGGGTACCATTGACGAGGCCGTAGCCAAGGCAAAAAAGGGTGAATAAGCATGGCAGCGTTTCATTTGCAGATTGTGACGCCGGATCGTCTGGTGTATGACGGCGAGGCGGAAAAAATCATTGTGCGAACGGTGGGCGGCGATGTGTGCATTCTGGCCCGTCATATCGACTATGCTGCTCCGCTTGGAACTGGCGAAGCGCGGGTGACGGATGCAGAAGGAAACACCCGGATGGCCGCCTGCAGCGGCGGCTTGATCAGCGTATCCGGCGGAGAAGCCAGAGTGATGGCCACCACCTTTGAATGGGCTGAAGAAATCGATCTGGAGCGCGCTGAACATGCCCGGGATGCAGCGGAAAAAAAGCTATCCCAGAATAATTGCGAGGGATATGAGTGCGCTTTGGCAGAGGCCAAGCTCAAGCGTGCGCTTGTCCGGATTCAGGTGAAAAAATAATATGATGATCCAAGGACGGAGCAGGCTGCACCGTCCTTTTTTGATTGATTTTTGATATTCTGCGGCATATTTTTCAGTATTTGCTTTTGGAACTGAATATGATATACTGCAATCAAATTGACAGGAGAGAGGGAAGGCAGGATGAAGAAAGCGCTGGCATACAGCGATCTGTACGAGCTGCGTCGGGACGGCATGCAAGCCCCCGATTGCTGGCGAGCAAAGAATAATGGATGCCTTCCTCATTTTCACTCCAGCATTGAGCTTTTATATGTGGAATCAGGAGAAATTACGGCGATTTTAGATGGCCAGGCCTATTGTGTGACAGAAGGGCAGATGTTGCTTTCTTCTTCTTATTCCATGCATGCCTATCGCACGGAAGAGGGAAAGGAAAATCAAGTAATCATTGCCATTATTCCGCTTTCCTGCGTGCCATCTTTGCAAAAGACGCTGAATACAAAGGGCTTTTGCAATGTCATTTATGATGCGGGCAAGGATCGGGAATTGGCTGCGCTGCTGCCTTTGCTTCCTGAAAAATGGCGGCAATACGGGAATGAAATACAGAAGGGATTTTCCTATGCAATCCTGGGCCTTCTAATTGAAAGAGTGGGATTGAAAGATCAGCCCAGCAACCACCAGAGCGGGCTGATGCGGGATGTGCTGATTTATTTGCAGAATAATTATCAGCATCCTTTGCGGATGGAAACTTTGGCGCACCAGTTTGGTTACAGCAAAAGCAGATTTTCCCGACTGTTTCATGATCATTTAGGTTGTTCCATGGTAGAATATCTGTCGGTTCTTCGCTGCCGTCAGGCTGCCCAGCTCTTAATGGAAAGCGATATGACCATGCTGGATATTGCATTGAATGTAGGTTTTGAGTGCTTGCGCACCTTCTACCGTGCATTTAAAAGCTGCTATGAAATGACGCCCACTCAATATGTGAAGGCTCACACAAGCAAGTGAACGATCCATGCATGATATCATCGTGGGCAGTGATCCACGTGATGAAGCCACAAAGAGCATGTATCATGAAATGATGTAATCATAAACAATGCCAATTTGATCAGAGCCTTTTTGGAATGGGTTCATTGATAGTCTTTAGGCTTGGGTTTAAAGAAAATAGCAATTAAGAATCCAAAGAAGATGGCAGCGGCAATGCCCCCCGCAGTTGCGGTGAGTCCGCCGGTGAACGCGCCCAGAAGCCCCATTTCCTGCACGCCCGCAATGGCGCCCTGCGCTAAAGCATGGCCAAAGCCGGTGAGGGGTACCGTGGCTCCGGCGCCTGCAAAGCGCACAAGCGGCCCGTAAAGCCCCAGGGCGCTTAAAATAACGCCCGCAGTGATATATACCACCAGAATTCTGGCGGCGGTGAGCTTGGTTTTAAGAATAATGGCTTCGCCAATCACACAAAGCAGCCCGCCAATAAGAAATACTTTCAAATACATCAGCATCTCAGCTATCTCCTTCCAATACCAGCGCATGGGCAACACCGGGGATCGATTCTCCCTGCTGAGTTGTGGTGGGGCTGAGCAGAGCGCCGGTGGCCATAAAAAGCACCCGTTTCCATTCGCCGCTCTTGATTTTAGGCAGGATATGGGCGCTGAGAATGGAGGCTGAACAGCCACAGCCGCTTCCCCCTGCATGAATATCCTCATGGGGATCGAAAATCAAAAGACCGCAATCCAGGTATTGCTCGTCGGATAGGGGATAGTGCTTTTCAATCATCAGCTCTTTTAGGATGCTGCTGCCCACCTGTCCCAGATCCCCGGTGATGATCCGATCATAATCTGCCGGCGCACGGCCCGTATCTCTGAAATGGGCCGCTAGGGTATCCGCTGCGGCGGGGGCCATGGCGGCGCCCATATTATTGGCATCTTTAACGCCCATATCGATCACAGCGCCAATGGTGGCAAGATGAATCCGTGCCAGGCCTTTTCCCTGATGAGAAAGCATGCAGGCACCTGCCCCTGTTACGGTCCATTGAGCGGCAGGAGTGCGCTGATTTCCGTATTCCAGGGGAAAACGGTATTGGCGCTCTGCTGTGCAAAAATGGCTCCCTGCAGCGCATAGAACAGGGGAAGCGTAGCCGCCGTCTGTGAGGATGGCGCCAAGGAGCAAGGATTCTGCCATGGTGGAGCAAGCGCCGTAGAGGCCAAGGAATGGAATGGATAATTCCCGGGCAGAAAGGGAAGCGGCCATAATTTGATTGAGCAGATCGCCCCCCAGCATGGCCTGCACGTCTTTGGGCTGCAGCTGTGCTTTTTTCATGCAGCGGCTGCAGGCTTCCAGAAAAATGGCGTGCTCTGCCTGCTCGTAGCTTTCCTGATTGTAAAGCGCGTCCGGAATGACCAGATCAAAGTGATCGCCATAGGGCCCCCTGCCTTCCTTGGGGCCTACCACGGCGGCGGATGAAAGAATCGTTGGAGCCATGGGAAAGGCGACGGTCTGCCTGCCGATACGGTGCTGTGACATAATGATCCTCCTTACCATCGAATAAAGTGATATAGAATGCCAACCATTACAGAAGCGCTGATGCCATAGACCAATACCGGCCCTGCGATGGTAAACATTTTTGCGCCCGTCCCCAGCACCCAGCCTTCTGGCTTAAATTCCATAGCCGGGGATACCATAGCATTGGCAAAGCCAGTGATGGGGACGACTGTGCCGGCCCCTGCATAACGGGCGATTCGATCAAATACGCCAATGCCAGTGAGCAGTGCGGTGAGAAACACCAAGGAGACGGAAGCAAGAGAGGAGGCGGCGGTGGAGGTGAGCTTAAGCCAGGCGGCGCCGATATCCGCAATGGCCTGGCCCAGCACGCAGATAGAGCCGCCCACCCAGAAGGAACGAAGGCAGCCTTGCGCCAGCTTGGATTTGGGCGTGAATTTCTTTACCAGTTCCGCATACCTTTGCATTATTTCTTTATGAGATAGGGTGTTATTTCTGTTCTGATCCATGTTCCACTGTCCTTTCGTTTCGGATAATGGGAAAAAGCGGTGAAGGGCGCATGCGGATTTCGCGCATGCCGGGCCTGGGCAGATAATCTAAGGGATGAGAGGGCTCGATTCTTTTCATGGTCACACTCCCATAAGGCCGCTGATGATAGCGCCGATGGTTTTCCCAAGGGCCAGCGCCGCGGCGGCATAGCGCATATCGGCTGTAATACTTAAGCGATCAAATAATACGGGGATCACTTCCACCGCTTCTACCAGAGCAGAGGCCAGCATGCCTACAAACATGCCTCCAAGGGCCATAGCGGCAATGCCAAATGCAATGGGAAAGCATCCCTTTAATCCCAGTGCACCAAGGCTTGCCCCCAGAATCAATGCCAGGGCCGATTGGCGCATGCTGCCGGCGCTGCATACATCTGTAATCCGCATGGGCAATTGCAGCATCATCCACAGCGGTGCGGCACAAAGGCCCAGGGTGGCGCCGCTGATGAAACCAAGAAGAATTGGGCTCATGGCGTCCTCCCGGTGGCCTGCTCGGCAGATTGATGATATTCTTCCAGCTTAATTTCCAGGGGAGAGGTGGTTCCCTTTTTGCCCAGGAGCGCGTAGAAAAGCGAAACGCCAAAGAATACGCCGATGGCATAAGGTACTGTGATCAACCAGGGATTATCCACAGCTTTCCCTGTAATCAATTTGTATAGGCCCTGCTGCGCATCCAGCATATTTACGTCCGCATGAAACCATGTAATCGCCAGGGCGCTGCCAATCATGAGAAGAAGAAAGGCGAATACGGTGCGGAGCAGATGGGTTTTATTTTCTTTTTCCTTAGGCACGATGTGCACAAAGCACTCGGGCGGCCCCAGCACAGTAATTTCGGTGCACTTTTCCGATACGGCCTGCACCAGCGCCACAGCGGGTAATCGCCATACGCCCGGCGTTTGCGGGCACGGAACGGGCAGATCCATAATCTCCTTACCATCGGTATCCAGGGCATCAGCTATATGACGCACCAGAAGCGGCCGATTGGGCGGGAGGGATGTGCGGGCCTTTAATTGCAGATAGAGCAAATGATTCACCTCGCTTGCAAGGGGTAGTATGCCCGGAAAAAAGGAAAATATTAAATGAAAATCAATATACCTTTCCGGCCTACAAAAAGAGAAATGAATGCCTAAATTGCTACATCTTGTGGATGAAAAGGGTTTTTAAATCAAAAATATTGAAAAAAAGAAGAAAAATGGGGGAGAAAGGGCTTGACAAAACCGGGGAAATTTAATAAAATATTTGAGCATCAATAGGCTCCGCTAGCCCCGGGACTATTGTTCACCGTCAGAACGTGCGACCATCACGGGAAGACAAAAAATTTAGTTACCGTTTCAAGGAGGAAATTCACTTGAATACCTTTATGGCAAATGCGCAAAACGTTGAGCGCAAGTGGTATGTCGTTGATGCGGACGGCATGGTGCTTGGCCGTCTGGCCAGCCAGGTTGCGAATATCCTGCGCGGCAAGAACAAGCCCACCTACACCCCCCATGTGGATACCGGCGATCATGTGATCATCATTAATGCTTCCAAGATCGTGATGACCGGCAAGAAGCTGGATCAGAAGATCTATTATCATCACACTGGTTATGCTGGCGGCCTGAAGGAAACCAAATACCGCAAGCTGATTGCTGAGAAGCCCGAATTCGCGGTTCGTCACGCCATCGTGGGCATGCTGCCCAAGGGCCCCTTGGGTCGTCAGATGGCTAC
>SVGW01000081.1 GCA_015056125.1 Clostridiales bacterium
AGAAGCTCTATATGCTGCAGACCCGTAACGGCAAGCGCACCGCCGCCGCCGCCATCAAGATCGCCTGCGATCTGATCGACGAAGGCATGATCACCGAAGAAGAAGCCCTGATGCAGATCGACGCCAAGAGCCTCGACATGCTGCTGCATCCCACCTTCGACGCCAAGGCCCTCAAGGCTGCTAAGCCCATCGGCAAGGGTATCGCCGCTTCCCCCGGCGCTGCTGCCGGCACCATCGTGTTCACCGCTGAAGACGCCGCTGAAAAGGGCAAGGCCGGTGAAAAGGTGGTTCTGGTCCGTCTGGAAACCAGCCCCGAAGATATCGAAGGCATGAAGTATGCCCAGGGTATCCTCACCGTGCGCGGCGGCCAGACCTCTCACGCTGCCGTTGTGGCCCGCGGCATGGGCACCTGCTGCGTATCCGGCTGCGGCGAAATCAAGATGGACGAAGAAAACAAGCAGTTCACCCTGGCCGGCAAGACCTATCGCGAAGGCGACGTCCTCTCCCTGGACGGCTCCACCGGCAACATCTACGGCGAACTGATCCCCACCGTGCCTGCCGATCCCAACAGCGGTTACTTTGGCCGCATCATGGAACTGGCCGACAAGTATAAGACCATGGGCGTTCGCACCAACGCCGACTCCCCCGCCGACGCCAAGCAGGCTGTGGCCTTTGGCGCTCAGGGCATCGGCCTGTGCCGCACCGAGCATATGTTCTTTGATCCCGCCCGCATCGGCGCTTTCCGCGAAATGATCTGCGCCGAAACCGTAGAAGAACGCGAAGCCGCTCTTGCTAAGATCGAGCCCATGCAGCAGGCTGACTTCGAAGGCCTCTTCGAAGCCCTGGAAGGCCATCCCGTGACCATCCGCTTCCTGGATCCCCCCCTGCATGAATTCGTGCCCACCGCTGAAGAAGATATCGAAGCGCTGGCCAAGGCCCAGGGCAAGACCGTTCAGTACATCAAGCAGGTCATCAACGATCTCCACGAATTCAACCCCATGATGGGCCACCGCGGCTGCCGCCTCACCGTGACCTATCCCGAAATCGCCGCTATGCAGACCCGCGCCATCATCAAGGCTGCGCTGGCTGTGAACGCCCGCAACACTTGGAAGTGCGTGCCTGAAATCATGATCCCCCTCGTCGGCGAACTCAAGGAATACAAGTTCGTGAAGAAGATCGTGGTGGAAACCGCCGAAGCCCTGATCAAGGAAGCCAATGCGGAACTGCACTACGAAGTGGGCACCATGATCGAAATCCCCCGCGCCGCCCTGACCGCCGATGACATCGCCAAGGAAGCCGATTTCTTCTGCTTCGGCACCAACGACCTCACCCAGATGACCTTCGGCTTCTCCCGTGACGACGCCGGCAAGTTCCTGCCCGCCTACTATTCCAACAAGATCTACGAATCCGATCCCTTCGCCCGCCTGGACACCACCGGCGTTGGCAAGCTGATGGATATGGCCGTGACCCTTGGCAAGGGCGCCAATGAAAAGCTCCACTGCGGCATCTGCGGTGAGCACGGCGGCGATCCTTCCTCCATCGAATTCTGCAACAAGATCGGCCTGAACTACGTATCCTGCAGCCCCTTCCGGGTACCGATTGCCCGCCTGTCCGCTGCTCAGGCTGCCATCAAGGCCAAGAAGTAAGGATTTATTCCCGAATAAACCAATCATCCTCGCTGAGCGATCAGCGGGGATTTTTTGTGCGATGGTTTGCATTCGGGAAAAAATATGCTATGATAAGAACAACTTCATTCACATTTTTTCAGGGAGGCCTTCCATGCAATATTTTGAAGCTTATTCATCCAACACCATCGCCGGCAGCGGCAATCAGCATTTCTTTTCCTTGCCTCAGGGGGAAATAAAAACCGGGCGGGCGTTTTATAAAATCGCTGCCCCCGGGGAATACGCCTATTCCCTGCTCTTTTCCAATATCATCGACAGTACCTATGCCAAGGGCGATATCAGCCATAAAAACCTCGTCTGCGATGAATGGCAGATCCATTTTGCCCGCATCGGCAAGGTCTCGTCCCTCCCTTCCAGCAAGCCGATTCCTGAAATGAACCTGGAAGAGGATATCGTGATTTCCGATTGGCAGGAGCTTTCCTTTAGAGGCAGCCAAAGCAAAACCGTGGCGCCGGGGGAATTTTTCTCTTCCGATCCCATCCCCCTGGCTTTTATGAAGGGCGAATATCTTTGCCTGGAGCTCACCTTTTCCGGCCCCATGATCCCCTATCATGAAGAAAGCATCCTGCCCCTTTTTGTGAAGGAAAACGGAAAATGGGCGTACTGCAAAAAAATGCCCCTGCCCGGCATGATCGGCTGCGACCGGCCCGTGACAGCCCGGATCGGCTACATCGGCGATTCCATCACCCAGGGTATCGGCACGCCCATCAACGCCTATTCCCACTGGAATGCCCTGCTCTCCGAAAAGATCGGGCATGAATATGCCCACTGGAACCTGGGCCTGGGCTATGGCCGGGCCAACGATATGGCTTCCGGCGGCGCCTGGCTCTACAAAGCAAAGCAGAATGATATCCTTTTTGTTTGCTACGGGGTCAATGATATCCTCCAGGGTTTTTCTGAGGAGCAGATCAAAAAAGACCTGGCTGCCATCGTACGCTCCCTGAAGCAGCTGAATAAAACCGTAATTTTGCAAACCATTCCGCCCTTTAACTACGCGGATGAAAAAATTGAAACCTGGCTGCGCCTCAATGACTACATCAAAACCGAGCTGGCCCGGGAAGTGGATCTGGTATTTGACAACGTGCCCTGCCTGGGGCAAAATGAAGCCCAGCCCTACCTGGCCAGATACGGGGGCCATCCCGACGAAGTGGGCTGCGCTGCCTGGGCGGCTGCTTTCTTTGATTTTCTTGGGCGCGCAGTGCGCCCCTGAGGCTACGCCCGGAGCAGGGGCCTGCGCGGCCCCCGTACCCCCGCGCCAGAGGAGATCCTCCTCTGGACTCCGGTATGCGACACAGGCTTTTGATATAAGCTGCGTGAATGCGCAAGAAGCTTTGGGAACGAAGCAACGATTTACACGGGCACAATAAAAACGAGAAAACGCCGGGAGAGAAAGCAAGCTTTCTCCAACCGGCGTTTTCTCTCGTTTTCCCGGATGCAAAGCATCCGGAGAATGGGTCAAGGGTCAATGTCCCTTGTGGGGTGGAGAGGCAAAGCCCCCCATCCTTCGTCTTACTTGATCTTCCCCTTGAACATCAGATAGGAATACACCGTGGGCGCAGCGATCATCACCACGAACGCAGCCAGCATCAGCCACAGGAACGCGCCACCGATCAGCCCGCATACCATAATGACCATGCCGCATGCCACCCAGACGGGGCCTGCAAAGCGGTGGGTACGGTTCCAGTTGTTTTCATCCGCCAGCGTCCAGGGCAGCTTGATGCCCAAGGTATAGGTCTGCTTGCACTTGGGCAGCCAGTTGCCGATGATCACCATCAGCAGGCCGATCAGCAGCGGCATGATGATCTGCACGTTCATATCCACGCCCAAGGCGGTACAGTAGACCAGTGTATTCATCACAAGCGAAAGTAACGGAATAAACCACAGCACCAGCGAGAACACCTTGCCTTCCAGGTTCTCAGCCTTTGGATCCAGTTTGAGGCTGCCCACGGTGCACAGCCACTGAACCGCAACCAGAATCAGCGGCAAACCGAATACGCCGAAAGCCTTGCTGCTCCAGCCGTCCACCTCTCCGGCGGTGTTGAAATGGGTGGGGAACTTTTCAGGCAGCCGATCCCATAAAATAACCCCCGCCAGCATGGGCAGCAAAATAACAATCGTGGCGATGATCAGGGTTTTGCCGTATTTCTTCAACATAACGTTACTCTCCCTTCAGATTGGATACCCAGAACAGCACATCCTCCAGCACGGAGGTATTCAGGGTATAGATGATGAACTTGCCGTCCCGCTGGTCGCGGATCAGGTCTGCATCCTTCAGGACGGACAGATGGCGTGAGATCGCCGCTGCTGTGATATCGAACTGCTCGCTGATCTCCCCTGCGGATTTGCTTCCGCTGCGAAGCATCGTGAGTATTTCCCGGCGCGTCGGGTCAGACAACGCCTTAAGGGTCTCCTGCAATGACATAGCTCATTCCTTTCTCCGCCGGATCCGGATTCCGGCGGCGCTTACATTTAACATTTAACATAAGCGTTAATTGAATGATAACAGAAAAACAGGCCGTTGTCAACCCGCTTTTCATACTTTTTCAAAAAAGTTATATCCTGCCAATTGGACCCCAACAAGGGAAAGCCGCCCAATGATGCATTTTTCCGCCTCATCTGTCAGCGGCCTTTTGTTTCCTTGTGCGTAGGATGCCAAGAGCGGCGGAAATGATGGCCACCGCTTCATAGATGATGCCGCCGTAGGATTGCACGCAGGCATTATACGTAAGCACCATGGGAGACGTGAACAGAATGCTCTTTCGCACATTCTGGGGATTTTTAAAGGACATGCACAGGGTGTTGATCACGATACCGGCGGCCGAGAGCGCCGAATACCATCCCTGCCAGGTAAGAATGCCCATGCTCCCCTGAATGCAGGCAAAGATAATGGGAAAGAGCATATTTTTGCTGCCTTTTTTATCCCGGATATAGTATACCGCATTGCGGAAAATGGCCACCAGATTCAGGGCCAGGCCCGTGGGGGCATCCAGAAGCAGATAGCTGATGCAAAACATCAGGGCCGTAGCCGTCTGGGCCACGATCAATTGCCGCTGGGTTTTGAGCTGGAAGGAAACAAAGCCCAGAATGATGGCAATGCCCGTAAATCCCTGGGCGATCCAGAATTGTGCCTGATCCATGTTAATTTTCCTTTCCCTTCAGCGCCTGCAGAATGGCCACATACGCATAAGACGCAAAGCCGTGATCCCGGCTGCCCTTGCGCTGGCGAAATTCCCAGAGCGTGCCGGTTACCGCTTCCATTTCTCCGAAGAACGCCCGGGCTTCGCTTAATACATGCCCGTATGCCTTCATTTTCAAAAGTGCTTCCATTCGCAGATAGACGCCGATAAAAGCATTAATGGGCTCCATATCCTTTGGATAATCCGGCCCGTCCGGGATGCAGCGGTTGAGCACAAGATTCTTAAGGGGTGCATATTCCTTTGTATCCACATCAAAGTCTCCAAAGAGGATGGCATAATACTGGGCGATTTCGGAGCAATCCTTTTGCAGCTCCAGCTCTCCCTTTTCATTGCGCACCGCATGATCATAAAAACGATTTCCGTCAAAGGATTGCAGGATGGTCTGTCGGCGCACCTCCCGGGCCCTGTCTGCCCACTCCGTTTCCCCCAGAATATGGGCAGCAGCCTCCAGCGTCTGGGCATAGAGGAAATTGGTGGGGTAATTCACATCCTGCGTCCACTGGTTGGCTTTGCTCCACTCCACAAAATTCCAGGAGGGCAGCTTTTCCAGCAGTCCATCTCCGTTTTCATGTTCTTTATAAAAGCCCAATAATCCTCTTACACTGTTCCCGAATTTTTCCCGATCCGCCAAATGTCCCCGATGGAAGATATAATCCTCTGCCTCCAGAATATACCACATGGTCCATTGGGGAATAAAGCGCCCGTGGTCATCATCGGCAGGATAGCACATAGGGATCGCGCCCTTGGGTAAATTTCCCGTATACGCATACAGCCGATAGTTTTCCAGATATGCATCCTCTACGCGGGTATTTCCATAAAGGGCGTATTCGGTTTTCCCCGTAAAATAGGAATCGCACAGCCATCCCGCCCGCTCCCGGGAGGGGCAATCCATATAAATATCCACGGCATTGTGATGAAAAGTACGGATAGCACCCCGGCAAATAGCCCGAAGCACGGGATCCTCCGGCAATTCCAGCTGTACTTTTTCATGGGTGCGCTCGAAGGATTTCACGCTGAACCGGGAAATGAGCGCTCGGCCCTTTTTGATTCCCAGAAAGAAAAACCTCCCCACATAGGGCTCAAAAGACATAAAATCAATTTTTTGATCCCGGCCAATACGTACGACCATGGCGTTATAGGCGTTCATATTGGTAAAACAGAAAGCATTTTCTTCCGAATCCTCGGAAAAGCCGATCACCAGCTCTGTTTCCACCTGCGCTTCTGCCGTCAATTGAAGGAAGCCCGCCTCCACCCGTTTAAAATCCAGAAACGCATATTCATTTTCGGAAAGAACCGCCGGGAAAGGCACGTGTTCCCGGCGTTTTTCCTGATGATGGCGCTGAATCCATTCGTAGGGATGATAGAGGATTTCCTCCTCTTCAAATCTTCCCTTGCGCACCTCGATCTCCCCGGAATAGGGAAAACTCCGGAAGGGAAGGGCTTCGTCATAGCGAAGGGTTCCCTGCACAGCAATTTCGGCCGCCTGCGCATCCTCATAGTGGGCATAAGGCGCCCGTCGAGGAAGCAGCGAAGGGGGGTTGGGATGCTCTTCCGTTTCCGTCCGGAAAGCAGGATCGCAATAGCCCTTTTCGCCGGTAAAATCCCATACCTCGGAAAAATGCCGCTGCAAGGCATATCGCCGCACCTTCTTCACCCGATGGGGCGGCAGGAAGGCTGCAAAATCCCGCCCGGTGCAGAGGAGCACTTCATCGCCTTTGCGTAATTCCGCCTGCAAAAAGGAGGGCTGCCGCACGGTGGAATGGGCTTCGCAGTTATATCCCGCCACCAGGATCAGGATTTCATTTCCCCCGTCCTTGGCGTACCCATCCAAAGGAATTTCGTCCACACGAGCATAGCCCTTGGCCGTGCGGGCCGGGCCAAAGGATACAAATTTTTCATTCACCCACAATTGATAAAAGCTGCTGGCGGTGATCAAAAGCGTGGCGCCCTTCAAATCTTTTGTCACAGCCCGAAAAGCCGCAAAGCTGTTCATTTCATTGCTTTTTCCCTTGGGATAGATGGCTTTTGCCTGATAAAACATATTTTTTCCTCACTTATTTTGCTGCCTTTTCCGCTGCCATTTCCAGAATGTGCCGGATCAGGGTGCCGATGGAATCCGCCATGCGCACATAGCCCAGATCATTGGGATGCACGCCGTCCAGCAAGCATTCATAAGAATGGGGGCCGGTGAAGAAGCTCATGCCGTCAATAAAGTATACGTTCTTATCTCCCAGGGCCCGGGCCTTGAGGTAAGAGGTCATCACAATATCCCTGCGCTGGAGAATTTCCTCCTGGATGTTGGGACAGGTCCAGTAATTGGGGCGGGAGATCATGATATAGGGGGTATCCGGCCGCTTTTCCCGGAATAATTCATAGAAGGGGAAATGGGTTTGCTGCAAATGCTCCGGGTTGGGGGCGTTATGGTCATAATCGCATACAAACACGCTCATGGGCAATTCCCGCATCCATTGCATGATGGCCTTTTCCCCCAGGGCCTTTCCGGAAAAGCCGAGGTTTCTGTAGTCTATATTCAATTCCCGGGAGACCACGGCGGGATAGGTGCCGCCGGGGCGCACTGCCCCGGTGCCGTGAACAATGGAAGAACCATAAAAAATCACCGGCTCCACATCCCGGTAAGGCCGGGGCGCTTCCAACTGTGCGCCGGGCATCAGGCCGATCTCCAGTTTATCCACCACCGCATGCACAGGGAAATTCACGGTGTAGGAGCGCATGGCGCCGCCTTTGATTTCCAGCAGGCCCTGGTAGCTGTCAGTCATATCATAGGGCATTCTGAATTCCCGCACCAGGCGGCTGCCGAATTCGCCGTCAATATAAAGATCAAAGCCGGAGGAGGAAATCAGCGTCAGATGGGAGGAGCGCCCCACCGCCAGAAAATGGGCCCGGATCGCAATAAAGGGTGAATTGGTGGCAAAGCGCACCCGACCGCCCACGGATTCCCTGCTCAGCTTATCCACGCCCTCGCTGGTGGCCGCCGCCACATCGGCAGGCAGCCGCCGGAAAAAGGGCTCCGTCAGGGGCTCATAAAATCCATGCAGGGAAAAAGGCGCCTGTTTCACATCATACCAGGTCACTTCGCGTTCCCCAATGGTATCGGTCACGATCATATTTTTATCCACGTTGATATAATTTTCCATTTTATACACCCCTTTTTCATTCCGGTTTCACCAGCGCCACGCCGTAAGGAGGCAGCGCATTCAATTCACTTTGAGTAATGTGATCATAGCAGGCGTAAGGAATTTCCCTGTCGCTGTGATTGAGCAAAAGCAAATGGCTGCCCAAGGCCAATTGCTCCACATCCTGATCAATGGGATCACGCGTTTTCACATACTGCGCCGCCAGATCGGCATACAAATGCGCATCCTGCCTGCAATAGAAGCCCACATAATATACATTGCCGTTTTTTACAATGGCAGGCTTGCCCTGGCAATAGCCTTCGGTATAGGAAGCAAAGCACTCCCCATTTTCCAGCCCAAGCCGCTCATAATAGCCGTCCACACGATACGTTTTGTTCATGCACCTGATCTGCTGTTTTTCCTGATCCCCCGGCATGGTGAACCAATCCACCCGGCACCCGGCCAACTTTCTGAAGCCGCAGGGGGGCGTGACAGGGTAGTACTGAACATTTCTGTCCTTCACCCCGCTCCGGGCAGACAGAATGACTACGCCGCCTTTTTTCGCATAATCTTCCACAGCCCGCACAAGTGTTTCATCCGCCACGGTGATATGAGGCAGAATCATCACCTTGTATTTCTCAAATTCCGAAGGATCATATACAAAATCCGCCTGCAGATTGCGGCGATTCAGTGCCATAAAAATTTCCCACTGATCGTTGCCTGCAAAGCTTTCCGCCTGATCGGCACACTGATTATGATAGTCCTGATAAATGCCCACCTGGTTATGCAGCCGTTCCTGGAGAAACAAATCTCCCAGCCGGCTCAATTCCTCCGCCACCTGACGGATCTCCCTGGAGCGCTCATTTTCTTCCTCATCATGATCAAAAATACCATACCATAATTGCTCCGCACCAAAAAGCGCCGTGCGATACCTGAAATAGATCACCCCGGTCGCCCCATGGCCGATGCTCTGGTAGGTCCACAGCCGAATCTGACCGGGCAGAGGCGTGGGGAGCTGATAGGAAAGCTGGCCGCCAGGCCCTGCCTGCTGTTCCATAATCATAAAGGGATCGGAGCAGCCCCGGGTGCGGGATAATTTGTAGGCCTGGTTTCGGCCCAGGCCCTTGCCCTTCTTTTCCTGGAAGGCAGGATAGCTGTCGTAGGAGAGAAAATCCAGGCATTCCCGGGTCAGCTTCTGATAATCCAGGTTATTAAAATAGCCGTTATGAGTGATGAAAGCGTCCGGGTAATATTGGCGAATCATTTTTGCCTGCACAGCAGCATAATTCACCGCCGCATCGGAAAGAAAAAGATAATAATCTGTAAGGGCTGCAGGATTTTTATAAGCCGGACAGGGTTTAGGGCATTCCACCTGAGAAAAATCATTATACTCCAGCGACCAAAACCGATTTCCCCAGGAGCGGTTCAGGCTTTCAATATCTCCGTATTTCTTCTCCAGCCATTTGCGATAGGCTTTGTCATCCGCGTCCGAACGGCTCTCCGGCCGGTGGCAATTTATTTCGTTATCAATCTGCCAGCCGATCACATTTTTGCAATCACAAAAAGCCTTCGCCATTTCCTCTGTAATTTTGGCGCAATAGGAAAGATAAATTTCGCTGGTATGGTTGTGATGCTGGCGAGCACCATGATGCATGGTGACGCCGTTTTCATTCTGAGTAAGCACTTCCGGGTGCTTATCAATCAGCCACTTGGGCGGTGCCGCCGTAGGCGTGCCCAAGATCACGTTGATAGAAAGGGCTTCCGCGGTTTCCACTGCTTCCCGAAGCAGAGAAAAGTCATATTTTCCTTCCTCTTTCTCATACATGCTCCAGCTGAATTCACCCATGCGCACCACATTAAAACCCAGTCCCTTGATGCGCTCCATATCCTGGCGCATGCTCGCCCGCTCCCAATGTTCCGGATAATAGCAGCAACCCAGTAAAAAATGTTTCTGCATATGCTTCCCTCCCTATAGCTTCGTCTGGCAGCCCAAGAAATTACTTTCATATTCCGTATTATAGCACAGGATAATCAATCTTTTCTATACTTCCTTAACTCCTGGTTTTCCCCCACCATTTTCCTTAAAGCCCTTCCAAAGCATCGGCCGGTTTCCCTGAGTCTTTGCTGGGATACCTTATTATTGGCTGCGCCGGCATAGGTGCATTCCAGGGTAAAAGCTTCAAATTGATGGGGCAGGTAAAGCATGCTATGGGCGAAATACACCTTTTCCTCATCATCCCCAAAGCGGTAGGTGAAGCTATCCCTCTCCAGCTGGTCATACCAGTGCCAGTCCACCAGATCATGGCTCACCGCTGGGCCCCAATAACCTAGGCGCTCCGGCTGAAAATGGAAGGTGATCTCCTGTCCCTGCGCGCCCTCTGCGCAAAATGCCCAGTAAAACCAATCTTCCGTGGTATCTCTCAATTCATTTTTCAGATAAACGTGGCTGCCCTCCTGTTTATCCACAAAAATATTCCCGCCGGGCATTTTATTGTGAATGATCATTCAGGCGAAACCCTCTCTTTTCTTTTGCATACTGCGCTGCCTGACATCCGCTGAGCCTTGGGGTAATTATATATGAAACAGGCGTGTAGCGTTTTTCACCAGGATATTTTCTTTATCCTGATCACTGATCAAAGCAAATTCGATTCTTCCCCGCTGGGAGGCTGCCGAATAGGTATCCGTGCCAAAGAGGATCCTTTCGGAGCCGATCTGGGAAACGGCGTATTCAATGAGCATGTTCTTTAAGCTGGCCATCCCCGAGGTATCCACATACACATTGCCATGCTTTGCTTTCCGGGCAGCGTCAATATGATGCTCATTTCCAAGATGGGCCATGATAAAGGTGGCGTTGGGATAGCGGTCTGCAAAGGGGACGATAAAATCCGCCGCTTTTTCAGGATGAATCTGCACAACGGCGCCGCATTGATCCGCAAAAGAGAACACCTTATCGCCGTATTCCTCCAGGGAATACTGATGGCAGACGGGATGCAGCTTGATGCCCACGCATTTGGGCGTTTTCAGGATTCTTTCCGCCTGGATAAAGGTGGCGTCATTTCGGGGATCCATCACCACCCACTGATACAGATCCTCATATTCCTCTGTGAACCTGAGCATATCTTCATTGGTCTGCTCGCATCTTTGGCAGTCGAGAACACCGTCAAAAGGGGAGGCAAATACCTTTCCTATATGCGCCCCTGCGCGGATCTTCATCAGTTGATCCGGATAGGCTGTATAAAGATTGCCCTCCTGCATGATCTTGGAAAGGCCATTGTGGGCCAGGTTTTCCTTGGGCCCATAATGGATATGGCAATGGGTATCGATAGCGGTTAACATATCTATTCCTCCTTAACATATACTGAAATTGCTACTGTAATTTGTATTATAGCTCAATACCTAAAGGAAAACAAGGCCATCCATTGGAAGGCGTGAATGGCTTCCCACGGATTCCATTGCTTTTCAGCATGCAAAAAACCCTTGAAATTCAAGGATTCAGACTGTCAAAAACCCCTGGGATGCGTCGAAGGGCCGTATTCCGCGAGCTCAAAGGTCGCCTTGCTTCCTACCGGTCGCAATTCTCCCTTTCGCTCGATTCCTCCGCTTCGCTGTATCCGCCACAGGCGG
>SVGW01000082.1 GCA_015056125.1 Clostridiales bacterium
GGCTTTCCATCCCTTTTTCACAGGGCTGGAAAGCCATTTTTGCAGTAAATGTGATGGATCGAATGGAAGACTGCTTTAGCTGACTTCCATTCGCAGTTTGTCGAAAATACTTTTTCGACAAACTGACGCGAAGGGCAGTTGCCTTTCGCGTTTCTTTTATGCGTTTCAATCCGCGCTGGTTTCGTCAGCAACCTCTGGTTGCTTTGGCTGGGCTTTTTTGGTACGCCGAGGCGTGGGATGGGGTTTTTCTTCCTTTTCTTTCAATTCCAGCGTGGGCTTTTCTCCATCTTCGATCACAGCCTTGGTGATCAAGCACTTCTTCACGTCATCCCGCCCAGGCAGATCAAACATGGTATCCAGCAGCGCGCCTTCAATAATGGCGCGCAGGCCGCGGGCGCCGCTTTTTCGGGCGATGGACTGGGACGCGATGGCACGCAGCGCATCCTCTTCAAAGGTCAGGGCCACATCATCCAATTCCATCAGCTTCTGATATTGCTTCACCAGGGCATTCCGGGGCTCGGTGAGAATGCGCACAAGGGCATCCTCATCCAGGGCGTCCAGGGTCACAGTGACGGGCAGACGGCCAATAAATTCGGGAATTAAGCCGAATTTCAGCAAATCCTCCGGCCGCATCTGCTGAAGCACTTCGCCCACATTCTGCTCCTTCTTGCCCTTGGGATCGGCGCCAAAGCCCATGGCCTTCTTGCCCACCCGCTGCTCAATCAGCTGGGAAAGGCCATCAAAGGCACCGCCGCAGATAAAGAGGATATTGGTGGTATCAATTTGCAGGCATTCCTGATGGGGATGCTTGCGGCCGCCCTGGGGCGGCACATTGGCCACCGTTCCCTCCAGGATTTTCAGCAGCGCCTGCTGCACGCCTTCGCCGCTCACATCCCGGGTAATGGACACATTTTCGCCCTTTCTGGCAATCTTATCGATCTCATCGATATAGATAATGCCCCGCTGGGCCGCCTGAATATCATTTCCCGCTGCCTGGATCAGGCGCAGAAGAATATTTTCCACATCCTCACCCACATAGCCCGCTTCCGTCAGCGCCGTAGCATCGGCGATAGCAAAGGGCACATTGAGAATGCGAGCCAGGGACTGGGCCAGATAGGTTTTTCCGCAGCCGGTTGGGCCCACCATGAGGATATTGCTCTTTTGCAGCTCCACCTCGTCCTTTTTCTTCTGGGGCGCGGTGATGCGCTTATAGTGATTATACACCGCCACACACAAAGTGCGCTTAGCCTTTTCCTGGCCGATTACATATTCATCCAGCACCGCTTTCATTTCAGCGGGCTTTGGAATTTCGCCCATTTCAGGAGCGGCGGTCATCACATCCATATCATCCGCCACGATCTCCTGGCACAGCGCGATGCATTCATTGCAGATATATGCCCCCGGGCCCGCCACAAGGCGGCGCACCTGGTCCTGGCTTTTTCCGCAGAAGGAGCAGCGATGCTTACGAGGGGTCATATCGTCCTTAGCCATGTTTACCTCATTTTTGCCATCCGCTTATTTCTGGCGGGGCTGATAGATTTCGTCGATAATGCCATAGGCCAGGGCTTCTTCCGCGGTCATAAAATAATCCCGCTCCACATCCTGGCTGATCTTTTCCAGGGGCTGGCCGGTCATCTGGGCCATGAGCGCATTCATTTTTTTCTTGGTACGAAGCAGCCATTCAGCATGAATGGTCACATCCGTAGCCTGGCCGGAGGCGCCGCCGGAGGGCTGATGGATCATCACTTCGCTGTTGGGCAGGGCCAGGCGCTTGCCCTTGGTGCCCGCCATCAAAAGGAAAGCGCCCATGGACGCCGCCATGCCCATGCACACCGTGCGCACAGGGCATTTGATATAATTGATGGTATCAAAAATCGCCATGCCGGCCGTTACAGAGCCGCCGGGGCTGTTGATGTAGAGATTAATCTCCGCATCGGGGTTATCCGCTTCCAGGAAAAGAAGCTGGGCCACGATGGCATTGGCCACCTGATCATCAATCTGGCTGCCCAGGAAAATCACTCGATCCTTGAGAAGCCGGGAATAAATATCATAGGAGCGCTCACCGTGGGCCGTTTGCTCCACTACATAGGGAATCAAAGACATTCGCCTGTCCTCCTTCCATCAACCTCTATCATATGATGAGGAATTGGGGATTATTCTTCTTTCTTTTTTGAAGTATCGCCGGGCCGCAAAGCTGCAGCCCGGCGAATACGCAAAACCAATGTATAAAGCTTTGGATTATTCTTCGGTCTGAGCAGCTTCCGCTACTTCTTCCACAGCCTTGGCGGCATCAGCGGCAGTGATGCGTTCGCTTTCGTCCTTCACTTCCACTTCGGCCTTGTCCACAACCAGGTCAACCACCTTGCGGATGGCGGCGTTTTCCTTCAGGTATTCCTTCTGGCGCTCGTTCAGGGAAGCCTTGAATTCTTCCACTTCGCGGCCCATACGCTCGGCTTCTTCGGCAGTGGCCTTTTCCACTTCTTCTTCGGTCACTTCGATGGCTTCGGCCTTCACCATGGCTTCCAGCACCAGCTGCATCTTCACCCGATTCTTCGCTTCGGGCTGATACATTTCCTTAACCTGCTCTTCGCTCTGGCCGGTGTACTTGAGGTAATCCTCGTAGCGCAGGCCCTGATACATCATACGCATCTTCATTTCGCGGAGCATGATCTCGATTTCATCTTCGATCATGGCCTCGGGAATATCGCAATCGGCGGCGTCCACAGCCTGCTGCACCAGTTCATTTTCCAGGGCCACTTCGGCGTTCTTATCGGCGCGCTCGGTGAGTTCCTTGGTAATGTTCTGCTTGTATTCGTCAAAAGTGTTGAATTCGCTTACGTCGGCAGCGAAATCATCATCCAAAGCAGGCTTCACCTTCATCTGGATACCGTTCACCTTCACATGGAAGATAGCATCCTTGCCCTTGAGTTCTTCCGCATGATATTCTTCGGGGAACTTTACCTGCAGATCCTTTTCCTCGTTCAGGTTCATGCCGATCATCTGCTCTTCAAAGCCGGGGATGAAGCGACCGGAGCCGATTTCCAGGGTCTGGCCCTGAGCGGTGCCGCCAGCGAAGGCCACGCCGTCCACAGAGCCGGCATAGTCCAGGTTCACGATATCGCCGTTTTCAACAGCGCGATCGGTCACATCCGCCATGGTGGTGGCCTTTTCCACATCCTGATTGATGCGGGCATCGATTTCTTCGTCGGTCACCTTGTGCACATACTTGGTAGCCTTCAGGCCCTTGTAATTGCCCAGTTCCACATCGGGCTTCACAAACACCTTCACAGTGAACTTGAGATCCTGGCCGCAGCCAATCTGCTCCACTTCGTCCACTTCGGGGCGATCCACTACCTTAAGATCATTTTCCTTCACGCAGGCTTCATATTCGCCGGGGAAGAGAATGTCAAAAGCTTCATCGTAAAATACGGCTTCGCCATACATGCTCTCAATGAGCTTGCGAGGAGCCTTACCCTTGCGGAAGCCAGGCACGTTCACCTTGCCGCGAACCTTCAGATAGGCCTTCGCTACCGCCTCGTCAAACTTTTCAGAAGCGATTTCAAAAGCGATCTTCACTTGATTGCCGGAAATTTTTTCTACGGTATAAGACATTGGGTACACCCTCCATACTCGCCTTCGCGGCGTGTTTGCGCTTTATAGCAAGCATAAAGCACTACCCTATATGATAGCACAGGATATTGAAAAAAGCAAGCATTTCCCCCTTCTTTCCGCCCTGCTCTTCAAAAATTTTTTAGGCAAAAAGAAAAATGGAGCTGTTCATTTACAAGTTCATTTTGAACTGCTCCATTTAATCGTGCTTTTTATTGGCTCAACGTTTGCCGAAAAACCATCCGATAAGCAACTGCACCAAAGCCCGCGCTGCATGCGCTCATCACGCTAAAGCACGCCCAAACGGGCAGATCGGCTGATTTCTGGATAGCGAACTGCATCCACACGTCCACCCCAACGCAAGCCAGAAAAATCATCCAATACAGGCCCATTTTCCATCCGGCGATCCGCTGCTCATTGGGAAGGCGCTTCCACACAATCATGGCCGAAATCATCAAGCCCAATAGCACCAGCAAAGCAGCCAGCTGGGTAATCCGGATAAACCAGGGCTCCAGCCGCAAATAGCCATCCTCACGCATCATTTCAAAGAGAGTTTGACCAGCGCAGATCAGAATCAGAAACATTTTGATCTTGCTGCCAGGTTTGGAGGGAATACGCTTGCTCTGCAGTACCAGGGCAACAACGAAGGCAGCCACGCCTTCCAGCATAAAAATCGCCCAGAACCAGATTTCCCAATCGGTATTATACACAGCAAAGGGGAAGCGCTGAAAAAAGGGATTTTCTACCTCCCGGCCAAATCCCTGGCCACTGGCCCCTTCCGCAAAGCGGCACAGGGCGATGATGATTGCGCAGGGGGCCGCGATCATATCCAGCACGCGAAGGGCGGATTGGCTGGTGATTTTCCCTGTGATCCAAGCGGCCAGAGCCGCCCCCAGGGCAATCCCCAGCATGGCATATCCCCCATCCCATAAGCGCAGCATCCGGGAAAGGCCCAATTCGTAAATAAACAATCGGAAATTGCACAGGCAATAGATAAACCGACCGCCCAGCAGCCCCAGCGGCAGGGCAAGCAGCGCAAAAATTTCCGTGGTATCGGCGTGAAGGCCCTGCTTTTTTTGTTCCCAGCGCATCATCCATAGCCCTGCCGAAACGGCAATCACAATGCACAGTGCAAACAGGGTAACGGGCCGATCACCGATTGTAAAGAGCACATATTTCTCCATACAGATTCCCCTTAATCAGGCTGATAGGCGCTGGCAAAATAGAGAATATCGTAGAGAGGGCGGCGCTTGGGGTTATTGGGGGAATTGATCTTATCATTCTGGAATACCATGGTAGCGGAAGAGCCGCCATCCAGATTATAAGCGTTTTGAACGCCTTCAAAGGAGGCTACCAATTCGGAGAACTGCTCCAAATTCAAGCCCACGGAGCCGGGATCCTCCGGGCCTTCGGATACGATGCACAAATATTCCAGAGAGCCCACCTGGGCCAGGCACATCCGCTGGGCGGATTTTAGCGCGGCATTATCGTTATCCACATAGCCCGTCTGCCGCACGCCATCGATCACCAGGCCGGGTCCAAAGGTGAAGCCATTGACCACCGTTCCTTCAAAGGCAGCAATATCCTCGTTGGTGGCGTTCTTGATGATGTGCAGATTGCCCTGATCATCAATGATCAATACGTCATACTCACCGTTGCATTTGGTGCGGTACACCTTCCCCTGCCGAGCCACATAGCCCTTGCCATTGCGGGCGGGGAAATAGTCCCCATTGATGGCCAGGGCAGCATTGGCCTTCTTGGCCATGGAGGTGCCCATCAAAGTGGAGGGAGAATAGTAGCTGGAAGCCATCATGGAGCGAAGCTGGGTGGCATTGGCAATCTTCACCCGGGCCACCACGTAATTGGTTTCGCAATAGCGGCCCTTTTCGATCTTGACGGAAATGGAAGGATCTTCATATTCCAGATCGGAAAGATATCCATCCTTCTGCAGCTTTACCCCAGCCTTATCATCCAGATCGTATTCAATTATTTCCGCTCCGGCCACATTCACTCCGGAAGGAACCAAGATCAGCAGGCTTGCCAGAATCAATACAATGGCTACCAAGCGCAGTTTCGTTTTCATCTTCATGCTCCTTTTTTTCTTAGGGCAACATTTCGCCGTTTTCAAATTCGATGATACCCGTTTCCAGGAAGGAAGCCGGGGGATTTACACAATTCTTATATTCCTTTTTCAGCACCAGTTCCTGAAACACAGCTCTCCGTTCCGCTTCGTCCGTCAATTCAAAGGGCCGATAATCTCCGCTTCCCTGGGTTTCGCAGGGGATTACCTGGAATTTTTTCATCTGCACCGCGCCATCCGCTGCCTTTTCATAGGTGAGCTGGAAAATGCCGGTGGAAGGATCCACCTTGGACATGGTGCCGAAAGTGAAATTACCGGTGCTGTACATAATGGGCTTTCCCTTATAGAACTGAATCGGTTGAATCACATGGGGATGATGGCCCCAAATCACATCGGCCCCGGCGTCAATTACCTTTTTGGCGTATGTAATCTGCCAGGATTCCGGGGTCATATAGGTTTCGCGGCCCCAATGGAGGCTCACCACCACCAGATCACAGTTTTCTTCTTCCCGAAGCTTCTTTATCCGATTGGCAATCTTTTTTTGATCAGAATCCTGGGGGTAGGAAAAGCCCACAAAGCCGATGCAGATATCTCCTACTTCCTGCACGCCCAAGTGATCGTGGCCGTATTTCTGCCCGGGATAAACGGAGCCAAAGTGGGCGATGCCCGCCTGATCCAAGGTTTCCAAAGTATCCTCGTAGCCCGCCTGCATGAAATCCATGCAATGATTATTGACGGTATTCACGATTTCCACGCTGCCCTCCAGCAGGATATTCACGTGATCGGGAGCCGCCACCAGGTTATACATTTTATCGGTATGGGCGGTGCGGGTGGTGAATACGTTTTCAAGATTGGCCACCGTAAGATCATCCGCTGCCAGATAATCCTTTACCAGAGAGAAGGGCCAGGCATAGCCCTTTTCATCCACTACGTTGTGATAGGAGGAGGCCGTAGTGGTATACTGCGCAGAATCACCGATGCTGCAATCCCCCACAAAGGAAAGAAGAATTTCTCCTTCTGCCCTTTCTGCGGAGGCAGCAGGCGCCTGGGTGGGCTGCACGGCGGCTTCGGGGGCCACGGTTGCTTCCGGAATTGCCGGTGCTTCCGTAGGAGCCGGAGCCACTGAAGCAACAGGCGCGGTGCCCGTATAGGAAAGGATATAAGGATCATCCTTTTTTCCTGTGCCGCCAATGATTTCAAGCTGGGCAAGATCCAGGCGAACAGAAAGGCGCAGGCCCACATTCACCCGGGTGTAAGCGCCCCAGCTCAAATGCCCGTTGTAGCCAATCAGCTGCAATTTATAATCTTCCGGATCCTTGATGGTGGCCGCCCAATAGGGGCTTTTGTAAATACTCCGATCCACATAGAGGTTCCGGGCCTTAATGGCATAGGGCGTGCCCTCTGCCTGGCGGGATTTTTGCTCATTCCACATATCGGCAGCAAAGCCGTAGGAAGTGGTAAGAAACTGTTCGCTGGTGAGAATAAATAATTTTCCGCCGCCCGCTTCTTCCACCAGCGCATTCCGGATGGGATCATCTCCCAGCAGCGTATCCAGCCCCTCGGTATTCAGCCAGGGCATCAAATCGCTTTCCGCATAGCTGGAAATTCTCCTGTAGGTGCGGTTTTCAATCACTTTTTGATCCGTTTCAAAAATTGCCTGCTGGGTATCGATAATATATTCGGTGAGCAGCAGGGCTTTTCCATCGGTAGTATCCAGCACCCGCCAAAGCACAGGCTTTTTCGTGCCATCCGCTTCATAGGGATATTCGCCTAATTGCACATATTCATAGCCCTGGCCCTTTGCATAACCGCAGATATCCGCTTGAGCCAGCGCTGCCGCAGGAAGCAGCAACACCAACAGCATAAAAATCAGCGCTTTTCTCACTATTCATCCTCCTTGAAAAAGCATTCGTTTCATTATAAATGCATTCCCATAGAATGTCAATGAAAAAGCGCCTCAAGTTCCCCGGGAAGGGAAGATTCCAAATCAATTTTTACATTTTGGATCGGGTGAATAAAGCAGATGCGGCAGGAGTGCAGGGCAAAGCGCCCCGGCAGAGCAGGATGCTCCGTTCCATACAAAAAATCCCCCACGATGGGATACCCCAGAGCAGCCAAGTGCACCCGAATCTGATGGGTTCTTCCCGTATCCAGCCGCAGGCGCAGCAATGTTTTGCCATTTTCCCTTTTCATTACCCAAAAATGGGTACGGGCAGGGCGGCCCTGGGGATGAACTTGCCTTTTGATGCCTGCCTGAGGCTCCAAAATAGGCAGATCAATCACGCCCTCCGGCTGCACCATTTCCCCTTCGCACACAGCCATATATTCCCGGACAAACGCATCCGTATGCAGCTGATTTTGTAAAAGCTGCTGGGCATGGGCGTTTAAGGCCGCCGCCATCAGGCCGCTGGTTCCCTTATCCAGCCGGTTCACAGGCCGGAAAATATAGTTTTCCGGCTCCCCAAGATGGGCATATAAAGCATTTTCCAGCGTAGGCCCCGATTGATGAACGGAGGATAGGGTGGGAAGAGGCGCAGGCTTATGAATGATCAAATAATCCTCATCCTGATATGCAATTTCAAGAGGAATGGAGTATCCTTTGATGGGCTCCGCCACATCCAGAAAGGTCACCCGAAGCACGTCCCCCTTTTGCAGCTTTTCATCGGCGCGCACCTGTCGACCGCCCACCGTGAGCCCTCCTTGAAATTTCAGGTTGCTGAATAAGCTACTAGAAAGGCGCATTTCCTGCCGGGCAATGGATTTGACCGTTCTCCCCGCGTCCTTTTCCATAATAACATATTCCAGCACCCGCATGCGCCTGCGCCTCCCGCCCGCTTGTTAATACGCTTTCCAATCCCCATCCATCATTCGAATCATGGCATTGCGAAGATTGACCCGATCCGGATGATTGATCCAGAAGCGGGTGAGCTTTTGCCCATTTGTCACATAATCCCGGTAATTGACCCGATTTCGCACATAGAGCAACACATTGGTATCTCCCCCAAGGTCATTTTGAATGCTGATGGGCCGGCCAAATTCATATCCTTCTGTTTCCATCTGCTCCGGTTCCACTTCATTTACTGCAGACAGATCAGAAAAGAAGGTGAAAAATTCCTGCACAGTGGCCGTATTTCCACCCTGATCGGCACAAAAATTTTCGTAGCTGACGGTTACCAAATCCCCCTGCACGTCCACGTATACCTTGCCGATTATATACATATTTCCTGCCGCATACTCAAATTCCTGCCTGCCCTGGCGGCTTAAATCAATGGGCGTAAACATATACCACTTATCCGTAAGGGAAGGGCTGATTTCCCGGAACTGGGGCCCAAAGCTGCAGGCCGTGTTGTTGGGATACCATACGGCGCGCTCCACCGTCAAAACCACCGCGCCATTTTCTTTGCTATAGGAATAAAAGAAATCATAGGTATATTTTTTCCCGTCCATGGAAAAGGCAGCGCGCATTCTCTTGGCTGCCTTGGAGGAGCTCAGTCCTTCTGCGTCATATACGACCGGCCAAGTAAGCTCATCCCCCGCCTTCACCCCGCTTCTGCTTTCCGTATACACCATCTTATTCCTGGCCGTGTCGGTCAGGGTATAGGTCAGTTCGCCGCTGGCCGTTTCATTTACATGGGTTTTGATCACATAGGCTATTTCCCCGGCGCCCAGTGAAGCATTTCCATTCCAGGAAATCTTCAGCGCTTTTTCTTCTCCCAGAGAAACCAAGGGAAACATCAGCACCAGAACCAGTATTGCAGCCATCCATCTTTTTGCGTTCCTCATCCTTGCTCCACTCTCCATTCCGTAAAATATGTATACATTTATATAGACGTATGAAAACTGGAAATTGTTCTCATTTTATAAAAAAATTTTTTTCGGCCTTTTTCACCTATTTTTCGGCTTTTTTATCTGTGAATTATTTGTTATTTTCGGTTGCCTGTATTGACAATGTACGATTTGGGAAGTAAAATAGAATACGTACTCAGGAGATATGGAGGAAAAAACGATGAATGATTCTCTCTTATTTCAAATGAAACCTGATCAAACCGATATGCCCGCCGTTATCGTCGAGGGCTCCCACACGCCCGATTCCCTGGCCAGCGCCAGTGGGATCTATATTGCTGCCGCCGGCTCCGCCATGCTGCAAAGCGGCGCACATCGCTTGCGCTCCATGGATCATTGGGTGTGGCTGGCTGTGGAAGGCGGCGCGCTGATTTTTGAAAATGAAGATGTATCCCTGAATTTGCGCACCAGCGATTGCTGCATGCTGCCCCCCGGCACGCGGGAAGTGGTGCTGGATGTGCATCAGGAAGCCCGGGTTCTGTGGATGATGGTAGGCGGCACCCTGTCCGGCGCATTTCTGCAGCGCATGGGCGCGCTGCCCCATCGGGTAATGAAGCAGGGCGCGCTGCCCAGCCAACTGAATCTGGCCAAGCATATCGTGCAGGCCACGGTGCGCATTGCCGCCGCCGAGGATGCTTCCAGCGCCCAGCTGCAACAGCTTCTATGGGCCATGCTGGCCTCTCATTCCGGCCAGCCCGTAGCCATGGACGCCGTTCTTTCCCACGAAATCGCTAAGGTGGTGGACGCCATGCGCAAAAACCAGTACCGCGATAGCTTCTCCCTGAGCGATATGGCCGCCCTTTCCCGCATGCCTGTGGAAACTTTCCGCAAGCGCTTCGTATCCGAGGTGGGCATGCCTCCCCAGAGCTATCAGCTCTTTTGCAAAATGGAGCGGGCCAAAACCCTGCTCAAGGAAGGCTGTACTGTGCGCCAGGCCGGCATCGAAGTGGGCATGAACGATCCTTATCACTTCTCCAAAACCTTTAAAAATATCGTGGGCATGAGCCCCTCTGCCTACAGCAAAACTGCCCTCAAATGAGCAGCCTGAACGCACTGAATCCCGGCCTTTCCCCGGAGGAAGCCCGGATGCTCTCTCCTTTGCAATTGGCCTATGTAGGCGACAGCGTCCACGCCCTGATGGTGCGCACGTATCTCATTGGGAAAAATCTAAAAGTGAAGGACATGCATCAGTTGTCCACCCGGGCCGTAAATGCCGTTTCCCAAAATCAGGCCCTTTCTCATCTGCTGCCCCTGCTTTCGGAAGAAGAGCTTGCCATCGTCAAGCGCGGCCGCAATGCCCATCCCCACCACAGCGCCCCCAAATCCGCCTCTGCCAGCGATTACGCCGGGGCCACGGGGCTGGAAGCGCTGCTGGGATATCTGTATCTTACCGGCAATACGGAAAGGCTTCTTTTCCTTTTGCCCTATTTTTGCCCGGAGGAATAAATCATGCCGGAATGTAATCTGCAAGTATCTCTGATCGCCCATACCCCAAACCCTGAAAAAACCTGCGCCCTGGCCGCCCGCACCTGCTATTCCGGAGAAGAGATGGACGCCCTTCAAAAGCTGGTAGCTGAAAAAGACCAGGCCGCGTTCCTCAAGCGCATTCTTGCTTCCGGGCATCTGTCCGTATTGGAGCATGCATCCTTCACCTTCGCCATCCAGGGGGTGAGCCGGACGCTTCTGGCCCAGGTGACCCGCCACCGCATTGCCAGCTTCTCCGTGCAGAGCCAGCGCTATGTATCTTTGGCGGATGGCTTTGGCTATATCGTGCCTCCCCGGATTCGGGCGCTGGGCGAAGAAGCCGTTGCCGAATTTGAAAAGCAAATGGATACCATGCAAACCTGGTATCAGCAATGGCAGGAAAAGCTGGGCAA
>SVGW01000083.1 GCA_015056125.1 Clostridiales bacterium
AGAATGATAGCGTTGGCCACGCAATGGGGCGTATCATACAGAGCGCCCAGGCCATGCGCCATAGAGTGCACAATGCCAAGGCCCACATTGGAGAAGCCCATGCCGGCGATGTACTGAGCCAGCGCCATTCCTTCGCGGCCCTCGGCGGTGTTTTCCACAGCGCCTCGCAGATGCTTGGCGATCAGTTCAATGGCTTCCAGATGGAACATATCGGTCATTTCCCAAGCGCCCTTGGTGATGTAGCCTTCGATGGCATGGGTCAGCGCGTCCATACCGGTGGCAGCAGTGAGGCCCTTGGGCATGGAAGCCATCATATCGGGGTCCACCACGGCGATTTCGGGGATATCGTTGGTGTCCACACACACGAACTTGCGCTTCTTTTCTACGTCGGTGATCACGTAGTTGATGGTCACTTCCGCAGCGGTACCGGCGGTGGTGGGCACAGCGATGGTAAACACAGCATGGTTCTTGGTGGGGGCCACGCCTTCCAGGGAGCGCACATCGGCATATTCAGGGTTGTTGATGATGATGCCCACGCCCTTGGCGGTATCCATGGCAGAGCCGCCACCGATGGCCACGATGCAATCAGCATTGGAAGCCTTATAAGCCTTCACGCCGTTCTGCACATTTTCAATGGTGGGATTGGCCTTGATTTCACTGTATACTTCATAGGGGACCTTTTCCGCATCCAGAAGAGCGGTCACTTTGCCGGCCACGCCGAACTTAATCAGATCAGGATCGGTGCACACGAAAGCCTTCTGAAAGCCGCGAGCCTTGATAAGCCCGGGAATTTCAGCGATAGCGCCCTTGCCGTGATAGGAAATGGTATTGAGAACGATACGATTGGCCATGGGAATTACCTCCTTCAACCACTTAAAAGTATATCTTGGAAATCCGGAAAGATATCCGTGTTCCCGGTATATCCTTTCCAGGAATTTCTCTTTTCATCATAGACCAGAAATTCCGTTTCGTCAAGATCAAACTGTCCTTTTTCAATCAAAACTCTTTCATTGTTCCGCATCCCTTGACGATAGAGCATTTTCTATTGTATAATCGATAGATACTGGATTCTTTCCGGTACAAATTCTCATTCAGGAGGCGCCATGAAGAAACGATCCTGGCCCTATTGGCTTTTGCTGTTGGCGGTATTGGCAAGCGCCTCGCTGATCTTTTTCTTTTCATCTCAAAGCGGGGATGCCTCCAATCAATCCAGTGATGTAATCATCCATGCCGTCATTTCTATCTTTTATCCGGATTATGATACCCTTGCCCGGGGTGAACAACGCGCCATTTATGATCATCTGCATTATGTGGTGCGAAAGGCCGCCCATTTTTCCGAATTCGCCCTTTTCGGCTTTGCCTTGCGTGCGTTCCTGAGCTTTCACAGGCTAAAATATCGTGCACTTCTTGCCTGGGCAGCAGGAACATTATACGCAGCTACGGATGAATTGCATCAATTCTATATCGGCAGCCGCACAGCAGCGGTAAAGGATATATTGATCGATAGCGCAGGCGTATTCTTTGGCTGCCTGCTTGCATGGCTGCTGCTCTCCGTCATCAGAAAAAAATATAGAAAGAAATCTGCGCAATAGAAAACGGCCGCTTTTGCAGCCGTTTCTTTCATTTACCGGGCCATGGGAGGGGCCACGGTTTCCCAGCCGATCACATTGATTTGTCCGGGCAGGGACATGGTCATCACGCCGTTAAACCAAATTTTCACATGCTCATCCACCGTGGGAAGCTGCATATCCGCAGGGAAACGGGCGATCACTTCGCCATGGGTCTCGGTATTGAGAAGCACGGAAGCGCTCTCTTCATCTACGGAAACCACAGTGCCCATCAGGGGCGCAAAGCCTTCCAAATCTCGCACATCCATCGTGCCGTCCTCCAGCACGTTGATCAGATAAGCCTTGGTGGTCATTTCATCGGTTTCCCAGGGACGGGTGTAGTGGAAAAGCACGATGGTTTCGCCGGCTTCCACTGCAGTCACTTTGAAGGTATAAATGCCACCCTGGCCAACGGCATCTTCGCTTTCATAGGCCGTATATTCCCCCATGGAAACGTCCACTATGCCATCTACCAGAGGAAACGCCGTCCAGGAAAAACCGGTGGAAGGATTGCCCACAAATTCAAATACGGCATATGCTTTTTCAGGGGGATACACTGTGAAGGGGGCTTCTTTTTCTTCATTCGCCAGGGCAGTGCAGCTAAGGAGCAGTGCGGCAGCCAGCATAATCGCCATCAATTTCTTTTTCATGTTTCTTTCCTCCATTTCTTGTCCGTCCTTTTCTCTTGCGTGGCGGACACTATAATAGACGAATCACTCGCAAAAAAGTTCCCGCATTTATAAAAAAATTTTTTTCTTTTCTAAATTGTGAATATGCACGGAATTTTGTTGCATGTTCATTCAAAAAATGATATACTTTTTTCCATAATTAGCATTGCAACAAAGGAGTAATCTATGCAGTATCAGGATATCGCCGCGCTGGCCAAGCGGGTAAAAGAAAACGTGGCCAAAGTAATGATCGGAAGAGAAAAGCAAATGGATTTGATTCTGGCAGCCGTGATCGCCAAAGGGCATATTCTTCTTGAGGACGTGCCCGGAACCGGCAAAACAGTAATGGCCAGAAGCCTTTCCAAATCCCTTTCCTGCGCCTTTTCCCGGGTTCAGTTTACTCCCGACCTGCTTCCCGCCGATATTACCGGTATGAGCGTGTATCAGCCTGGGAGCGGAAAATTTGAATTTGTTCCCGGCCCCGTCTTTACCAATATCCTCTTGGCCGATGAAATCAACCGCGCCACGCCACGCACCCAAGCGGCTCTTTTGGAATGCATGGAAGAGCACCAGGTATCAGAGGGCGGCGTCACCCGGCCCCTGGATACGTCCTTCCTTGTAATTGCCACCCAGAACCCTGTGGAAACCCAGGGCACCTTCCCCCTGCCTGAGGCACAGCTGGACCGCTTTTTAATTCGCCTTGGCATGGGCTATCCCGATGAAAAGGAAGCCATTGAGCTGATGTGCCGCTTCCTGCGCTCCAGTCCCCTGGATGAGCTTTCTGCCGTTGCTGAGAAGGAAGAAATTCAGGAAGCGCAAAAGCTTTTCTGCCAGTGTCAGGTATCCATTCCCGTGATGGAATATATCGCCCGCCTTTGCCAGGAAACCCGCAACCCCGACCGGGTGCAATTGGGCGTATCCCCTCGCGGCACCCTGGCGCTTCTTCGCGCCTCCCAGGCCTATGCCGCCATTCACGGTCGGGATTATGTGATTCCCGATGACGTAAAGCATCTGGCCGTGCCCGTGCTTGCCCACCGGGTGATCCTTCGCGGCCTCTACGGAAAAACCGGCGAAAGCGAAAAATATATTCAAGAAATTCTGGATAGGCTTCCTGCCCCCACCGAGGCCAAGCCGTGAACGGCTGGGTATTGATGGTTGCGTTTGCGCTGATTGCGCTGGCGCAAAGCTTTCTGTTAAAGCATTTTGGGCTGCGCGGGCTGAAATATACCCGCAGCTTTAATAAGCGTACCGCTTTTGAAGGGGAAGAAGCCGAATTGGTGGAAGTGATCCGCAATGATCGGCTGCTCTTTATTCCCTGGCTTCGGGCCGAATCCCGCATTTCCCCCCACCTTCGCTTTGGCCGCCAGGAAAATCTATCGGTGGCCGGGGAGCGCTATCACAAAAGCATTTTCACCCTGCGCCCCTTTCAGCAGATCAGACGGCGGCATATCGTTTGCCTCACCCACCGCGGTGCGTACGATGCCGGCAACGTGGCTTTGACCGTAGGGGATCTTTTCTCCATGAATGCAGAAAATCTGCAATTGTATACCCCTGCTCAAATCCTGGTGTATCCAAAGCTTCTTGGCGATCAGGATCTTCCCCTGCCCGTTTCCCGGCTTCAGGGGGATTTGATCGTGCGCCGCCATGTGATCACCGATCCCTTCCTGATCAACGGGATTCGTCCCTATCAACCAGGTGACCAGAGAAGGGATATTCATTGGCCCGCCACTGCCAGAATGGGCGCCCTCCAAGTGAAAACCCATGATTACACTGCGGATACCAAGCTGCTGGTGATTATTAATGGCCAGATGAGCGAAAACCAGTGGGGCGATTTGATGGACTATGAGCAGAATGTGATTGAGCATGCCATCTCCATTGCCGCCACGGTGTGCCTGAAGGTGCTGGAAGGGGGCGTTGCTGCCGGCTTTGCGTGCAATATGCCTTTGGAAGGCAATGAAGGCACCACCATCCTGCCGCCTGAGCGAAACGCCGGCCGGGATGAAGAATTGCTCTCTGCCTTCGCTCGGTTAAAGGTGCATCGGTCGCGCAATTTCCTCACCTTCCTGGAGGATTTGTCTTATCTTCGCAACACCGATATTTTGCTCCTATCCTCCTACATATCTCCCCTTCTTGAGGAAAAAATGGCCATGCTCCGCGCCCTTGGCAATACGGTAACGGTGCACTTGCTGGATCGGAAAGGAGGCGCCGCATGAAAGAACGGTTAAAAATCCTTCCCATGAAGGTATTGGCCGCCTTCTCCCTGGGGCTTATGTTTTTTCCCGTTATCCTTTTGATGGGCCGGTATTTTCTTCCGGATGATCCTGCGCTTTGGTATTTTTTGCCCCTTTATTCCGTTGTATGCGGCGCCCTGGGCTACCTTTTCCCCAAGAAAATATTCCAGATTGCCGTGCCTGTGCTCTGCGCCGGATTGCTTCTTGCTTACGGAATAATCTATCTGGCGCCTGCATCCTTTCTGCGCCTCCTCCCCATTCTTCCCTGCCTTGCAATCATTTTATTGATTCCGCCCGCATGGTCCTCTCTGCCATGGGATGAATGGCATCCCGGTTTTTGGATGATCGGCACGGTTTTTCATCTGATTGCTCAATTCCTGGCCACCTTTCCCTTCTTTTCCGGCACTGCCCAGGCCCTTTCCTTTACTTTCGTGATCTATGCCTTTATTTTGGCCATGATGCTCAACAGCAAGGGCCTGAGAAATGGCATGCACGGAAGCCAGAAAGCGCCCCCTGCTATGAAAAAGAGGAATAAGCTGTTGGTAATCGCCTTGTTTGTGCCGGCGCTGATTGCCTCAGGCTGGGGAATACTGGCCGATGCTTTAGATCGTGCCTGGGCGTTCATCCGCCACATTATTCTGGAGGCAGTATTATGGTTTCTTTCGCTTTTTTCCATTGCTGATGAAACCAAGGCCGGCTCCGATGGGGGCGGGCAGGGGGATATGCTTGCCGGCCTTGAAGCCAGCGAACCCAGCGCATTTGCCGTTTTCATGGAAAAGGTGCTGATGGTATTTGCCGTATTGCTTATGGCTGTGCTGCTCTTTTTCGTGCTGAAATTCCTGATCAAAAAGCTGATCATCCTTTGGAAAAAAATCATGGAGCGGCTGCGGAAATATGCTTCTGCCGTGAATGAAGATTATGTGGATGAAGCAGAAAGCACCCTGAACCTAGATGAAAAAACAAAGGTGCTAAAGGAAAAACTGCAAAAAGCTTTTGCCCGTCAACCGCGCCAAGTCCCCTGGAATGAATTGGACGGCCGCGCCAGGGTGCGCAGGCTATATCAGCAATTCTTAAAGAGAAAGCCGGATATGCAGCAAAAAACGGCCCGTGAAGCCTTGCTTGAAGAAAAATGGATGGATAAAAAACAAGCAGAAGCCTTTGCCACGCTCTATGAAAAAGCTCGTTACAGCAACCACGATATTTCCACCGATGCCGCTGATCAGCTTCGCGGCAGTATCAAATAAAGGAAAGGAACAATGTAATGGACACGAAAAATTTGTTTCCTCAGGATATGACCGCTTATCAGTCCATTCCCTTTTGGAGCTGGAATGATGAATTGGAGCCTCAGGAACTGCGCAGGCAGATTCGAGATATGAAAAAAGCCGGGATCGGCGGCTTTTTCATGCATGCCCGTGGCGGCCTCACCACCCCCTACATGGGCGAAAAATGGATGGAAGCCACCGCCGCCTGCATTGATGAAGCGGAAAAACAGGGCATGGACGCCTGGTGCTATGACGAAAACGGATGGCCCAGCGGCTTTGCAGGAATGAAACTGTTGGAGGATCCAGAAAATCTTGAAAGCTTCCTGGTGTATGAAAAACTGGATCACTTTGACGAAAGCGCATTGGCCGTGTATCTGCTGGAAGGAGATTCTCTTCGCCGTATTCTGGGCCCTGCAGATGCAAAGGCTGAATACCATACCCTCTATGAAAAGAAAAACTCCTCCGTGGTGGATATCCTGAATCCCGAAATCGTGGATAAATTTATTGTGGAAACCCACGAAAAATATTATGCCCGCTTTGGCAAGGATTTTGGCCGGGTGATGAAAGGCTTTTTCACCGATGAGCCCCAATATTTCCGCTGGGACACGGCCTATACTCCTGTGATGCAGAAAGAATATCAAAAGCTTTACCGGGCGGATCTTCTGGATGAGTTGGGCGCCCTATTTGTAGATTGCAGGCAGGCCAAGCGCCTCCGCTACCGCTACTGGAAGCTTATGAACGATCTGTATACCGAAAACTTTGCCAAGAAAATCTTTGATTGGTGCACGCAGCATAATTGCCAGCTCACCGGGCACACCATCATCGAAGAAACCCTCTTTGGCCAAATGGCTTGCTGTGCAGGAGTTATGCCTTTTTATCAGTATGAGCATAAGCCCGGTATCGATTGGCTGGGAAGAAAAATTCGGGATGAAATCACGCCCCGCCAGGTATCTTCCGTTGCTCAGCAGCTGGGCAAAAAGCATGTGCTCACTGAAACCTTCGCCTGCGCCGGCTGGGATGTGAATCCCCGGGAGCTGAAACGGATTGCCGAATTCCAATACGTGCACGGCGTGAATCAAATGTGCCAGCATCTCTATCCCTACTCCATCCGCGGCCAGCGCAAGCGGGATTATCCTGCTTTCTATTCCCGCCACAACAGCTGGACAAAACCGGAGGATTTTAAGCATTTCAACGATTATTTCACCCGCTTGGGCTATCTGCTTTCTGAAAGCCAGGAGGCGGCGGATGTAGGCGTGATTCACCCGATCCACTCTGCTTATTTCACCTTCAACCGCAATGATTTCCATTCCTGTGATTCCTTGAATAATCGTTTCTCCAATCTGGTGGAATCCCTTGGCAAGGCGCAGATCGGCCATCATTATCTGGATGAAACCCTCCTTGCCCAGCATGGCAGCGTGCAAGGGAATGCCCTGGTGATGGGCAAATGCGCCTATCATTATGTGGTGATTCCAGAAATGGAGGGCCTGGATGCTTCCACGGTTGCGCTGCTGAAAAAATTCATGGAAGCTGGCGGAAAAATCTATCTCCAGGGCGAAGCGCCCCATCTCATGGATGGCGAGGAAGCCAATCTTTCCTTCTTGAAATCCAATGTATCTTTTGAAGAAATGCTTCCAATAGATTACCGTTTTTCCAGCCTGGACACCGAAATTCGTTCCACGTTCCGCCGCGGCCCCTTCGGCTCTTTTCTCTATGCGGTAAACCTTTCTGAAAGCACGGAATATACTGTATCCTGCTCTCTTGCTGCGAAGGGCGCTATCCTTTTTAACCTGGAAACAGGAACACAAGAGCCTCTGTTCTATGAAGAAGGGCAGCATTGCATTCATGTGTCTCTCACTTTTTCACCGGGCAAATCTTATGTGATCTTCCTGGATAACGAAGCTAAGCCTGCCTTTGCTCCTGTAAAGCCCGTATGGAAAAAGCTTCCCCTGGAAGGCAATATTGTTGCGCAGGATGAAAACATCCTGACCGTGGATTATGCGGCCTTGTCCCTGGATGGCGTATCCTTTGGCCAGCCCATGCACGTGATGGCGGTGTCCGATCAATTGCTCCGAGGCAAAACCAACCGCACCATATGGCTGAAATACAGCTTCACGGTTGCAGAAATTCCTGCTTCTCTTCGCCTGGAATGCGAAGCCATGGGCGCCAGAAAAGCCTGGCTCAACGGAAAGAAGCTTTCCCTTACTACCGCACCCGATATCACCTTTGATCCGGCCTTCCTCACCTGCGATATCGTTTCTATGGTAAAGGAAGGAGCGAATGAAATCGTATTTGAAATTGATTACGATCAACCTGAGCAGGTGTATCAGGTATTCAATGGCGTCTATTATGAGCACTCTGACGGCACGGAAACCTTGCTCAATTGCCTGAGCTACCGCACTGATATTGAAGCCATCTATCTGCGGGGTGCCTTCGGCGTAAAAACCGGATCATTCACTCAGGGCGCCAAGCATACCCTGATCACGGCTGATTCCTTCTCCCTCTTCCCTGCCCCTGCCTGCGTTTCTCTGGATCATCTGGTGGAATCCGGCTTTCCCTTCTTTGGAGGAAAGATCACTGTCTCCATTCCCTTTGAAGCAAAAGGGGATGAAACGACGCTTCGCCTCCAGGGCCGCTATGCCATTGCCAAGGTTTCCATCAACGGGCAATCTGAAAAAATGGTGATGATGGAAAACACATCTGATATAAGCGGGCTTGTCAAGCCTGGCAAGAATGAGCTTGTCCTCACCGTGTATACCAGCTACCGCAACGTGTTTGGCCCCTTCCATCATGCCGCGGAACCTGAGCCCTTCGGCGTGGGGCCCGGCACCTTCTCCCGCTATGGCACCTGGCAGGAAGGCGGCGTCAGCGATCAGTTCGTTTCCACCTATGCGTTTGTCAATGTTGGCCTGAGCAGTATTGAAATCGCATAAAAACCTGGGAAATCCATTGCAATCCAATCAAAGCCATGGTATACTAAACTGCTGATTTTTTCGCAGGAGGTAACCATGGCTTCTTTTGTAGATCGCGCACCCTTTATCGCCAAAGCTGGCAACGGCGGAAACGGCTGCGTTTCATTTCACCGGGAAAAATTTGTTCAAAACGGCGGCCCCGATGGTGGCGACGGCGGCCACGGGGGCGACCTTGTGCTTCTTGCCGATGAAAATATGCATACCCTGCTGGACTTTCGTTTCCGCAGCAAGTATGAAGCAGAGGCCGGCGGGGACGGCAGCAGCGGGCGCTGTCAGGGCAAACGCGGCGCCGATCTGATCGTGAAGGTGCCTGTCGGCACGGTGGTTCGCGAAAAGGAAACGGGCGTTGTGGTGGCCGATATGTATGAAGCAGGCCGCAAAAAGGTGCTGCTGCGGGGCGGCCGCGGCGGCTGGGGCAATCAACACTTTGCCACGCCCACCCGTCAGGCGCCTAATTTTGCCAAGCCCGGCATTAAAACCGAGCGGCACGAATTCATTCTGGAATTGAAAACCATAGCGGATGTGGGCCTGGTCGGCTTCCCCAATGTGGGCAAGAGCACCATTCTTTCCGTGGTCACTGCCGCCAAGCCCAAGATCGCTAATTATCATTTTACCACCCTCACCCCGAATCTTGGCATGGTGCGCCATCACGGGCAGGATTTCATCATGGCAGATATCCCTGGCCTGGTAGAGGGCGCCAGCGAAGGTGCCGGCCTGGGCCATGATTTCCTCCGCCATGTGGAGCGCACCCGGCTTCTTCTCCATGTGATCGATGCAGCCGGTTCTGAAGGCCGCGACCCGGTAGAGGATTATGAGCATATCAATGAAGAATTGCTCAAATATGGCGATCTGGCCAATCGGCCGCAGATCATTGCCGCCAATAAGATGGATATTCCTGATGGCGAAACGGGCTATGAAATGCTCAAAGCCCATATCGGCGATAAATATCCCATCTTCCCCGTCAGCGCCGCTACCCGCAAGGGCTTTGACGAATTGATGAAATGCGTGGCCAGCACCCTGGCCTCCCTCCCTCCCATGGAGCCCTTCACGGAAGAAGAATTGCTGCCGGAAATGCTGGAATCCACCGGCTTTGAAATTTCCCGGGACGGCAAAGTATTTGTGGTATCCGGCCCCGCCATGCAGCAGCTGCTTGACAGCGTAAACTTTGACGATGAAGAATCCATGAACTGGTTCCACCGCACCCTCCGCAAATCCGGCATCATCGAAGCCCTGCGCAATGCCGGCGCCCAGGAGGGCAGCACCGTACGCATGGACGATATGGAATTTGACTTTGTCGAATAATTAGGTCAAAAGCTTCTATGCATCAGTTAAAAGATTTTTTCCGCTTCCTGTTCTCCGTTTTTTCGCTCCCGGCCTTATCCTCCTTTCTATCCGATTCCAAGGGCCATGCGTTGATGCTCACTCCCCTTCTGCTTGCCCTATCTCTCTGGTTGGATTGGTTTTTCTGCCGGCAAAAGAGAGTGTTTCTATCGCGGCACGGTGAACGCAGAAAAGCAAAAATTTCTAAAATCCGTCCTCTATTTCTGCCCATTCCCTTTCGGAATGGAAGCGTGGGACATATGGCTATTCTGTTTGCCCGTGATGAGGATTTGAACGAATATCGCTCCCCTGTTATGTTCATTCATATTTCCAAGGGCAGTATTCATCACCATTCCTCTAACGCTGTTGAGGACGAAGATTTGGATTTTCTTTTAGATCAAGAGGTATTCCTATTTCTCCATTCTGCTCAGCGCAATCAATACTATATCGCGCTGGATTCTCTCCAAGCTTTGCTTTAATTTTCCTCTATACCATCACTTTCAAAAGGAGAAATTTTCATGATGCTCGAACTCACCAGCAAACAGCGCGCCCAGCTGCGCTCCATGTGTAATACCATGTCCGTGGTGCTCTTTGTGGGCAAGGACGGAATTACCGATGGCACCATTAAAGAAGTGGAGGACCTTCTGGAAGCACGGGAACTGATTAAATGCACCGTGCAGCGCGGCGCGCCCATGAGCGCCCGGGAGGCCTGCCAGGAAATCTGCGAGCGGGTGAATGCCGCTCCCGTGCAGTGTATTGGCAATAAATTTTCCATCTACCGGGAAAGCCACGAAAATCCCACCATCATTCTTCTGTAACCAAAAAGCTGACAAGCAATCGCTTGCCAGCTTCAGACTGTTAAAAAACCCCTGGGATGCGTCGAAGGGCCGCTGCCCTTCGACTGTAATCCGCAGCCGGCGACATGTGCGGCGGCGAGGGCCGTAGCCTGCCGCCGCCTGTGGCGGATGCAGGCAGGAGAAGGCCCAATGAGGCACAGAGCCTGTAAGCGGGACTTTACCCCGCTTACAGGCGACAATGCCGAATTGTGAGGTTCGGAAGTATTCCGCTTCCTATATCAATTTACGACCGCAAAAATAGGCTTTCCAGCCCTGTGAAAAGGGATGGAAAGCCATTTTTGCAGTAAATGTGATGGATCGAATGGAAGACTGCTTTAGCTGAC
>SVGW01000084.1 GCA_015056125.1 Clostridiales bacterium
CCATTCTTGCCCTGACCATGCTGAATTTCCTTCTGCCTTATACCTATTCAGATGCAACGGCAATTGCAGTGGATAAATCCGTGTCCAGCTCCAGGGGCGGTAGCCGCTATCGGATTTCCTGCCAGATGGGGGAAGAAAATTGGCGGATCAACGTATCCAAAAGCCGATATCAGGCCATCCAGATTGGAGATCAGGTGGTTGTGCGGGAATATACGGGAAAGATCTGGATGAAATGGCAAAGCTTGCGTTTGGAAGAAAGCGCAACGGCCCGAGAGTGAGATTCCCGGGGCTCAAGGCGTCTTCGATAGGGCATCGGAGGCGCTTTTTTTCTGGGCAAAGCGTCGATATTCCAGGGGTGTTTTGTCCGTTTGCTGCTTGAATACATAATTGAAATACGCCTGGCTGTCGTATCCGCAGAGTTCGGATATGCGGGAAAGAGGAAGATTACCTGTGCGCAGCAGCTTCTTGGCATAGGCGAGGCGCACTTGATTTAAATACTCCCGGGGAGATAAGCCCATGAGCTGACAAAACTTGGTGCGAAAAAAATTTTTGCTCAAGTGGGCTTGCTCCGCCAGCATTTCTAAATTAATTTTTTCTCCAAAATGCTTATCCAGATATTCCTTCGCAGAGATAACCGCTGAAAAGTGAGGATCAATTTTATTTCCTTCGGAGATTTCCGGCCGAAGCTGGGTGATCACTTCCTGGAGCAGGGCGCTTAAAACGGAAAGGCGGGAAAAATAGGTATGCTCCGGGGATAGATGGTGCAGATGAGCCAATTCCAGCATCATGCTTTTAATTTGCGGCCCTTCTACCAGCGTGGAAGCGGGCAGGGCGTTGAGCAAAGCCTGCTCTGTTGGCCCCTGGGCGTCAAAATGAATATATTGGCAGGCGAAAGAACCCACCGTGAATCGCTGCATGCCAGGCCGGGCAAAAAACAATCGCTGGGGCTGGTGAGGAAAACGCTGATCACCTAAGAAGCTGAATCCATTCCCCGTTTCAACTAATTCCAATTCATAATGCTTCACAACCCGCAGGGGCGTTTGATTTTCATGGAAATAATGCCTGGAGCGATAATAATTGGCAGCAACAAGGATTGGCATGCCTTACACCTCTTCTGAGTTCAATTTCTAAAAAAACATCGAATAAATCGATAGAAAAGCAAGAAAAAATACAATATAATATTATAAAACAATAATCGCGAAAAAACAACTATGGGAGGTTTTTCAATGAAGAAATATGAAGTGGACGGCCATGCGCCCAGCTATTTGCCTGAGGATGCCGAATGGAAATTGGTGTGGAGCGATGAATTTGACGGCACGGAGCTGGATAAGAGCAAGTGGGATTTTCGCCTGGAAATTATGGGTACCCGCCATGCGGCCTGGTGCGCCGATGAGGGCATTGAGTTGGATGGAAAGAGCAACTGTGTGTTCAAGATGATCGAGAAGGATGGCATGGTATGCTCCAGCCAATTGCAGACCGGCTACAACTTCATGGACGCCGTGAAAGATCACGCCGGCACAAAATATTCCGGCGGCCTGAACTGGCCTATTGCCCCCCTGAAGCAGAATAAATTCCTGCATAAGCATGGCTATTACGAATGCCGCTGTAAGCTGCAGCAAAAGCCCGGCTGGTGGAGTGCTTTCTGGATGCAATCACCCATTATCGGCGCCAGCTTGGATCCCGCCCAATCCGGCGTGGAACTGGATATCATGGAAAGCTTTGCTCCCGGAGATGTAATTGATCATTTCTGCCACTACAATGGATACGGCATTGATCATAAGGCTGTGCATGCCGGGGAAGGGCGTAAGGGACTGGATCTCAACGAATACCATGTATTCGGCATGAAATGGGATGAAACGGGCTACGATTTCTACATTGACGGCGAATTTGACGGCCATGTGGCTGCTCCTGTAAGCGATTGCCCGGAATTTATCTTGGTTGGCACGGAAGTAAAGGGTTATCGCGAGAAGGATCATCTGCCCACTCAGGAGGCCAGAGAAAATGTGGGCGATACCTTCGTTGTGGACTATGTGCGGGTATTTGACGCAGTAAAGTGAGGAAACGCAAATGAAAAAATACGAAGTGGAAGGCCATGTGCCAAGCTATCTGCCAGAGGGCTGTGAATGGAAACTGGTGTGGAATGATGAATTTGACGGCCCAGAACTGGATGAAAGCAAATGGGGGTTCCGGCTGAATTTCTGGGGTAAGCGTTTTCCGGCATTCACCACTGACGGCATCCGCTTTGACGGCAACAGCAATATCGAACTGCATCGGGTGGAAAAGAATGGTTACTATGTATCTCCTCACCTGCAGACGGGCGCAAACAATTTTGACACCGCCAATGATGATCCCGAACAATGGGGAAAAATGAAGATTTGGCCCTTGGGGAAGATCGAAAAGCCCAAGTTTATGCATCGGTTTGGCTATTATGAATGCCGCTGCAAATTCCAGAAGGATCCTGAAACCATGTGGAGCGCATTTTGGACCCAGTCGCCCACCATCGGCGGCGCCTATGATCCCGAATGGTGCGGTGTGGAATCGGATATTATGGAATGCTTCCATGTGGGCAAGGCCACCACGGGGAATATTTTCGGCGGCTACGGCGCCCAGTGCAAGGGCAGCGGCCGGGTGTATTACGATCTGAAGGAAACGGAGGATGGCTACCACACCTTCGGCATGCATTGGACCCCGGAAAAGTATACCTTCTATTGTGATGGTGAAATTGTATCTGAGGATACTCTCCATGTTTCCCAGGTGCCCCAGTTTATCCTGCTTACCACTGAAGTGCAAGGCTATCGCCGGTTTAACCCCAAGAAGGTGGAAGGGGAATTTGTGGACGACGCTTTTATCGTGGACTATGTACGTGTATTTGACGAAGTAAAGTAAGAAGTAGATACGATGAAAAAGTATGAAGTAGCGGGTCACGAGCCCAGTATGCTGCCCGAGGGCAAGGAATGGAAACTGGTGTGGAGCGATGAATTTGACGGAACTAAGCTGGATGAAAGCAAATGGGATTATCGTATGTCCATGATGGGGGTTTCCTGGCCCGCCTGGACGGATAAGGGCGTGCACCTGGACGGCAAAGGCAATGCGGTATTCACCCTGATGGAGCAGGATGGCCGCATGGTGAGCTCCCAATTGCAGACCGGTTACAACTTCATGGATCAGCCCACCATTCCCACCGTGTTTGGCGAGGATCATCTGCAGTGGAATATCGGGAAGCTGAAGGAAAGCAAATTCCTGCATCAGTATGGCTATTATGAATGCCGCTGCCGCCTGCAGCAGAAGGATGGCTGGTGGAGTGCGTTCTGGATTCAGTCTCCCATCATTGGCGCCAGCCTGGATCCGGCAGAATCTGGCTCTGAAATTGATGTGATGGAATGCTTTAAGCCCGGCCTGATTCATCATCACAATGCGTTCACCGGCGGCTACGGCCAGGATATGCGCCGAGCCAGTGTGGGCGGCATGGAAGTGGACCCTGAAGGCTACCACACCTTTGGCCTTTTGTGGGATGAAACGGGCTACACCTTCTATGTGGATGGCGTAGAGGATGGGCATATTGATCAGCTCATTTCCAAGCGTCCCGAATTCATTCTGATTTCCACCGAAGTGAAGGGCTATCGCTATAAGGATCACCAGCCCGTGCCGGAAGCCAAGGCGTCCGAAGGCGATACCTTTGTGGTGGATTATGTGCGGGTATTCGATGCGGTGTAATGCCGCCTCATACCCAATCAAAAAGCGGAAGGAATAATCCTTCCGCTTTTTATGCTTTTATGGGACACACAACGAAGATAGCCTGTACCAGTTATTAACCCAGCCAGTTTTCTTTGGGAAAGCGCGAGAGGGGATTTCTTTTTTAAAAGAAATCCCCTCTCGCAAAAAATATGAATTTTATTTCCCCACAAGTTCGGAAACGCCAAAGCCGGTGATGCTGCTGGTACTGCGCAGATTGCGGTTGGCTTTGTTGAGAATTTTGCCCATGAAGATCAACGCCGTGGTGCCGCCGCCATCCAGGTTCATGGCCTCCACCACGCCTTTCTCCATCATTTTATCGGCCAGCCAGGTAAGATATACCCCTTTGGAATCATCGGTGCGTCCCTTGGCTACCAAGAGGAAATAATGATGGGGCTCATACATGCCGATGGCGCACCGGGGCTCTCGATAGTGGTAATAATCTTCATCCAGCATCCACTTGCCCAGTTGCCCTTCGGAAACCAGAATGGGGCCAAAGGCATAGGTATTCACCACGCCCATATCCAGGTATTCCTGGCCGGTATGGGCATCGGTGGCAAAGGTTTTCATGCTGCCGTCTTCAAACACGGCCAACACTTCCAGGTTGGGGAAGGTTTGCTTTTGCGTGGTGCGCGGCTTTTCCTGAATGATTTTTCCGTTGCGCACAATCACGCCGGTGCGGGCGCCGCCGTTCCAGCGATCGCCAAAGTGGTCATCGGTAATGGCCAGCACCACATTGTTATTCTTGGCCAGGGTAATGGGATTCGCGTATCCCTTTCCGGGGTTTTTGCCGTTAGGATTGGTGAGATAAGCGGTCAGCGGGGTTTCCTCGCTGGTTTTGATATCCCCTTCAAACCATACCAGCGTGTTTTCCACGTCGGTATAGCGCCGTAAATCGATGGCGATGGAATTGGTGATGTAGATCCACTGGCCATCCTCTTCATTTTCGTAGATAAATTCTTCCGTGCCCGCATCTTCGGCAAGGAAGCCTTTTTCATTCAGCGGGGGTAGAGAAGGAGAGGCCATAGGGCCCTGCACCGGAATGGGCGTGGGGGAGGGGGTGGGCACGGGAGAGGGATTAGGCGCGCTGTCTGTTTTTACAGCGTTGCCGGAAAACACCAATTCCTGCAATTCCGGGGTGGCGATGCCCGTTTCCTCCAGGCCATTATTCCGCTGCAGCCACTGCACCCGCTCTACCGTGGTGCCGTTGTACTGATCGGATAAGTTCTCCGTGGTAAAGTATCCCAGCCAATACATGGCTTTTTTGAAGCGAAGCACATCCTTGCCTTCGTCGCCCTGATTCAGGGTGCGGTATTCATCGGCAGCAAAAGCGGAAGCGCAGATCAAGGCAAGGGCCAGGAGTGCAAGGAGAATAAAGCCGATTTTTTTATTATTTCGCATTTTTCACTTGGCTCCACAGGGCGTTGTAGATGGTCATAAAGTTTTCGGGAATATCATTGAACCATTCGCAGCGGTCGATCACATCCTGGGTGGGGTTGATGGTGAGATTTTCGGTGTATTCTTCGCCCATCATCTGGATGGCGCCGGTGTTGGGAGAGGAATACCAGATGTATTCGCAATTCATTTGGGCGATTTCGGGGCGGCAAAGGAAATCAATGAGCTTTTCAGCGTTTTCCTTATTCTTGGCCGTGGCGGGGATCACCATGGGATCCACCCAGATATTGCTGCCTTCCATGGGAACGGCGTAGGCCAAATCTTCGTTCTGATCCATGGCATAGAGGGCATCGCCGCTCCACATCACGGCCAAAGCCGCTTCGCCCAGGGCCATTTTATCCTTGATCTCATCCACGCCATAGGCCTTTACCAGGGGCTTTTGGGCGATGAGCTTCTGGGTAGCTTCCTGGAGCTGCTTGGGATCGCGGGTGTTCAGGGAATAGCCCAGATATTTCAGGGTGATGCCCATGGTATCCCGGATGGAATCCATCATGAAAATATTATCGGCATAGGTTTCATCCCACAAAATCCCCCAGGATTCCACGGGCTCTTCCACCATAGTGGTGTTATAAAGGATGCCCACGGTGCCCCACATGAAGGGAACGGAGTATTTATTATCCGGGTCATAGCCGGGATTCAAAAGCCATTCGGAGGTATATTTGGCATTGGGCACGTTATCATAATTGATTTCGGCCAGCAGGTTTTCGGCGATCATGCGCTCCACGCAGTAATCGGAGGGGAATACCAGATCATAGGCGCCGGGGCTCACCCGCACCTGCACCATCATATCCTCGTTGGTGGTGAAATACATTTTGTTTACCTTGATACCCGTTTCCTGGGTGAACATATCAAAGACCCGCTCGTCCATATAGTCGTACCAGTTATACACATTGACAACTTCTTCAGCGGAGGCACCGGGGATCAGCGCCAGGGAGCAAACCAGAATGAGAGAAAGTACCAAAGCCATTTTTTTCATGCGATTTCCTCCTATTTTTTAGTCTTTCAGTGTAAATCATCCGCCTTTTTGGAGCGGCGGTTCACGATGAGCAAAAGCCCCAGCAGGGAAACAAACATCAGCGCGGACAGGGCGTTCATGGTGGGCTTGATGCCCTTGCGCGCCTGGGAGTAGATGAGGGTGGAAAGATTCTGCACCAGGGGGCTGGTGGTAAAGTAGCTCACTGTAAAATCATCCAGAGACATGGTGAAGGCCAGCATGGCGCCGGTGATCACTCCGGGCATGATTTCAGGCAGAATCACATGGAACAGGGCATAGGTGGGAGTGGCCCCCAAATCCAGGGCCGCCTCATAGCTGTGCTTGTTCATTTGCTTAAGCTTGGGCAGCACCGACAGGATCACATAGGGGGTGTCAAAGGTGATGTGGGCCAGCAGCATGGTGCCAAAGCCCCGCTCCACCTTGGTAAAGATAAACAGAAGCATCAGAGAGATACCCGTTACGATATCCGGCATGGTCATAGGGATGTTGGTAAGGGTCATCATGAGGCTCTGGGGCCGCTTTTTCATGGCGTGGATGCCGATAGCGGCCAGGGTGCCAAGAATGGTGGAAATGATGGCTGCCAGCACGGCGATGGCCAGCGTTACATACAATGCCTGCATAATGGCGGCATCACTGAACAATTCCTGATACCAGCGGAGAGAAAATCCCTCCCAATTGGCGCGGCTCTTGCCGGCGTTGAAGGATTGCACGATCAATACCACAATGGGCACATACAGAAAAAAGAGGATCAGCCCCAGATAAAACCGCTTGATGAATTTCATCATATCATGCTGCCTCCTTCTCCTTCAGGATCGGTTTTGCGAAGCAGGCCAAGGCTCAGAAGGATCAGCACCATCATGATCAGGGAAAGGGCGCTGCCCACGTTCCAGTTATTGGCGGTCAGGAAAGTGCGTTCGATCAGATCGCCAAACATTTCAGTGCTGCCGCCGCCCAGCATCCGGGGGATAAAGAAGGTAGTAACGGCGGGCATGAACACCATGGTGATGCCCGATACCACCCCGGGAATGGACAGGGGCAGCGTGACCTTATAGAAGGTTTTCCACTTATTGCAGCCCAGGTCCATAGCGGCTTCGGAAAGCTTGTAGTCCATTTTGTTGAGCACGTTATAAATGGGGAATACCATGAAGGGAAGGTAATTGTATACCATGCCCAGGAGCACTGCACCTGAATTATACATCAGCTGCACCGGGGGAATTCCCAGCCATCCCAACACCTGATTGATCAGCCCCGTATCTTCCAACAGGCTCATCCAGGCGATGGTGCGCAGCAGGAAGTTCATCCACATGGGGATGACGAACAGAATCACCAGCGTGGCGCCCAGCTTAAATTCCCGGTCCGCCATGATGTGGGCGGCGGGATAGCCCAGCACCAGGCAGATCAACGTGCAAAGAAAGGCCATCCAAAGGGAATAGGTGAGGGTATCCACGTTCACCGTGCCCCGGGAAAAGCCCATCTCCGCCGGGTTAAAGCCCATGGCGATCAATTCCTTGTTCATGTCATAATTACTGTCCCAGAAATTTTTGAAATTATCCAGAGTGAATTGACCGTTGGTGTCCGTAAAGGCATAATAGGCGATGAGAATACAGGGCAGGACGGTGAAAAGAATCATCCAGAGGGTGTAGGGGGAGGCAAAGATGGGGCGCTTGAGGCCGTGATTTCTTTTAAAATAAATCACCAGCATTGCAATGAACGCCGCCAATCCGCCCAGCATAGCCCATACGCCCCAGGCGGGAATCTGCAGGTTGTTCATTCCCCGGCTTCCTCCTTCATGGGGTGCATGATATGAATATTGAAGGGAACAACGGCAAGGCCCACCCGGCTGCCCTCTGGCTGCATGGAGGTGGAATGCACCTTCCAGGTGGAGTGGCCGGCATCGATCATCATTTCATAATGAACGCCTTTAAAGAGCACGGATTTTACTACGCCCGTCACCTGGCCTACGTCTTCGCCCACCAAGAGGATATCCTCGGGGCGAACCACCACGTCTACCGGTTTATCTTCTCCGAAACCGGCGTCCACGCAGGGGAAATCGGTGCCGCAGAAATGCACCAGTTCATCCCGCACCATGGTGCCGGGGAAGATATTGCTTTCCCCGATAAAATCAGCTACGAAAGCATTCTTGGGTTCATCGTAGATGGATTTGGGGGTGCCGATCTGATAAATATGGCCGCCCCGCATGACGACAACGGTATCGCTCATGGTGAGTGCCTCTTCCTGATCGTGGGTAACATAGAGGAAGGTGATGCCAAGGCGCTGCTGCATGGATTTAAGCTCCAATTGCATTTCCTTGCGCAGCTTTAAATCCAGGGCGCCCAGGGGCTCATCCAGGAGCAATACTTCGGGCGCGTTCACCAAGGCCCGGGCAATGGCGATGCGCTGCTGCTGGCCGCCGGAGAGGGAATCTACGCTGCGTTTGCCATAGCCGGATAGATTTACCAGATCCAGCATTTTATCCACCTTCCGGGCGATTTCGTCCTTGGGGGTCTTTTTCAGCTTCAGCCCAAAGGCGATATTATCTGCCACGTTCAGATGGGGGAAAAGGGCGTATTTCTGGAATACGGTGTTCACCGGGCGCTTATAAGGGGGCAGAGCGGAAATATCCTTCCCGTCAAACATTACCCGCCCGGAATCGGGGGATTCAAAGCCGCCGATAATGCGCAGGGTGGTGGTTTTTCCGCAGCCGGAAGGGCCCAGCAGGGTCACAAATTCTTTTTTACGGATATAAAGATTAATATTATTCAGGACGGTAACCCCGTCGTATTCTTTGCAGATATTTTCCAGGGTAATCAGGCGCTGTTCTTCCATAACAGCCAACCTCCCATCATCAGAAATTAGGCGGTGTGGATACCCAGAGGAATTTGGCGCTGCGCTTGCCCACGTTTTCAATAGCATGGGGCGCATTGGGATGGAGGCAGAAGCTTTCTCCGGCGCGCACTTTATGGCTTTTGCCGCCAATTTTCAGCACCACCGTGCCGGAGAGCACATAGCCGAATTCTTCGCCTTCATGAGGGGGCATTTCCTGGGTTTGCCCGCCTTCGCCAAGCTCCACCAGAATCGGCTCCATTTCATTTTTCTGGGCGCTGGGAATCAGCCAGGTGATGCTGCCCCGGAGCATTTCCTCATCCTCTTTTACAAACATATCGCCTTGGGCGTATACAGGCTTTTCATCCACTTTTTCAGAGAAAAATTCCTGCAGATTGCTGCCCAGGCATTCCAGCATATCAGTCAGCGTGGCGATGGAGGGGGATGCCAGATCCCTTTCCACCTGGGAGATAAAGCCCTTGCTCAGCTCACACCGATCCGCCATTTCTTCCTGGGTGAGATTTCTTTGCAATCGAAGCCTTCGCAGCTTTTCGCCGATGTTCATTTCTATCCGCTCCTTACAGCCCGGTGAAGTTTACTTTTACTAAACCGGAAATCACTTTCAGAGGTTTAGAATCACTAAACAACGAAACAGAAAACATTAAACCATATCCCCCCCTCCTTGTCAATAGATTTTTATAAAATTTTTGTCGAAAATCCCAGTGAATCCCGCAAAAAAGGGAGAGGAAAACAGAAAAAAACCGCCATGGAAAAAATTACTTTTTCGCATGACGGTTTTGGTGGGAAATCGGTGGGCTTTTTTAAAAGAAAAAATAAGGCTTTAAGAGAAAAATTATTCCTTGCTGTGCAGCTTGGATACGGCCTTTTTCATCGCGGCAACCACCACGGCATCCTTTTCAGTGGCCATCAGGTGATCGATATGGGCCTTGGCCTTGGGATCGCCCAGAGTGGCCAGCGCAGTTACGGCGGCAGCGCGCACATCGGCTTTGGGGGCACGCAGCAGGGTGATCAGGGTATTATAAGAATCATCCCCGGGCACCTTGCCCAGGCTCTCTACCGCCTTGAGCGCAATCGACGCATCCTTGTCATTCACCAGTTTGATAATCCCCGTGGCATTCTTTTTAGCCACCATTTTTTCCAGTTTCTGTTCCTTGTTTCCAAACATGTTTAAGCGCCTCCTTTGTTTGATAGAAAGGAGTATAGCGCGGGAGTGTGAACAAAATATGAATAAAAAGTGGCGGGTTTGTGTTATCTGGCCTCAAAGGAAAAGAGATGGAAATTTTCTGCGCCCCAGGTTTCAAGGGGCACAAAAGTGACGGCTGTCAATCCTTCCCGATGAACGGCATAGCGGCGCAGGCGCTGGTAATTATTGCTTTCTTCTGCCAATATTTCCGTATGACCGTTTGCAAAGGTGCCTTCCAGGATAAAATGACGAATCAGGGTTTTGGGAGGATAGGAGGGCTCCCGATTCAGATGGCGGTTGGCCAGCATGCCCCGGGGAAGCTTTACTTCCAGCTCTGGCAGGGTCTTTCTGTCCAGATCGCTGTCAAATACCAGGCGAATATCTTGCACTATGGAGGGCGCGGCAAGATCCAGGCGGATGGTGTCGCCCTTTTGGCCCGTCCAATGGTGGTTTTCTTCGGGCCGATCCCGATCCACCCCGTCAAGGAGCGCGGAAATGTTTTCGCCCCCCGCTGTAATACGGGCGTTTCGGGTCAGCGCGGCAATGGGCCGCTTGAAGCCTGGCAGGAAGCAATCGTCCTCCATCAGCGCTGCCTGGAGCTTTTTCACATCCACGCCTTTGGGATCGCAGCCTGCCGCCAAAGCCAGGGCTGCCGCCGTGCCCGCCGCCTGGCCGCACAGGGCGCAGGTGGCCATCACCCGGATAGAGCTGAAGGCGGCATGGGTGACGGAAATATTCCGTCCGGCGAAGAAAAGATTGGGGATATTTACGGAATACAGGCAGCGATAGGGAATGCCAAAGGGGGAGGGGGCAGGATGAAAGATTGTAGCAGGCCTGTTTGTGCGAAAGCCCGCGGGATGATGGTCGTCCATGGTCCAGCCGCCATAGGCT
>SVGW01000085.1 GCA_015056125.1 Clostridiales bacterium
GCAGCATTTTCTTTCATCTTCCCTTTGCTTTTTTGCTTGCTTATACTTTATTTATTCGACACCAGGATGCTTTTTCTTGCTATTTCACTAAAAATTTGACCGCTGACGACTTTGTCAGCGGTCTGAGAGCAGCTAAGCAGCTGCTCTTTTCTTATGTTAGTTTTCCTTTGAAACGGATCAGGGAAATGATGATGGAGGAAATATTCAGGATTTCCAGAATCACGCCGGGAATGGCCAGGGAGCACAGATTATAAATCAGCCAGCAGGGAGACATGAAAAGCAGCTGTCCCCACCTGAGCAGCTTGCCGCTTTTTTTAAAATACAGGGGTGTACTCAGGGTTTGGGCAGCGGTAGGGAGCAGGCTCAGCCAGCCATCCCAGGTGAAAATGCCGCACAGCACCATCATCAGCGTCACTGCCCACATGGTGGCGGGATGATTAGCCCACTTTTTCTTGTCAAAATATAATACCACCAGGCGAATGGCTCCGGCGATATTCAACAATAGCCCGGTGTATGCGCCCAGCAAAAGAAATTGCAGCGCGCATACCAGAGAGGCCAGAAACTGCACCAGAAACAGCTTTTTTGTATCCTTGCACTGAAAGGCCAATACGCCCAGGATCATGCCCACTGCGCCCACTCCCTGGGCGATGATGGTTTGTGTGTTCATATGCTTTCTCCTTTGCTTTCTTCCGGTTTGTCCAATTGCCCCTTAAAGCGAATCAGGGATACCACCACGCTGGTGATGTTCATCAGATCGGTGACTGCGCCGGGAATGGAATAGTTGAAAATATTATAGATCAGCCAGCAGGGGGACATGAAGAACAATTGCCCATAGCGCAGCAGCTTTCCGCTGCGGCGGAAGTATAAAGGCGTGCTCAGCACCTGGGCCAGGGCGGGAAGCAGGCTTAGCCAGCCATTCCATGTGATCACGGTGCAAAGCACCATTACCCCCATCAACGCCCACATGGCGGCGTTGGATCGGGCCCATTTTCCCTTTACGAAAGAAAGCATCACCAATCTCACCGTGCCCATGCCATTGAGCAAAAGCCCCGTAGCGGCACCCAGCACCAGATAATGCAATGTGAAGCCAAGATTGGAGAAAAACTGCATGAGATATAGCTTTTTTGTATCCTTGCATTGATAGGCCCAAATAGCGATGATTGTGGCAATGGTCCCAATTCCCTGGGCAATCAGCATTCGTGCATCCATACAGGCGTCTCCTTCATAGCGGCAGCATTGCATCTATCATAAAGGAAAAAGGCAGGCAAAGCAAGAGGAAATTTTTATTGCGCATTTTGGAAAATGGGCATATAATGGAAAAAACACATACAGGAGGAAAATGCAATGCTGCGTCTGGAAGATATTGATCCGAATTTTAAAATAAACAATACCGATGCACCCGATGATTATCTCTATTACGATCCCAGGAATGCCCCTTTTTCTATATATGGTCTGGCGGAAAATGATCAGGGAGAGTACTGCCGCCTGCCTCTTGATTTTTTGCCCCAATGCACTGAGCGGGTACAGCACCTGGCCTATCATCTGGCCGGGGCCTGCGTGCGTTTTTCCACCGATTCTTCCCATCTTCATGTGGTGTGGGAGCTGAAATATCCCAGCAATATGGCCCATTTCACCGGCTGCGGCCAAAATGGTATGGAATTATTTGAAGAAACGGATCACGGCACCCGCCAGGTGAAGAACTTGATCCCCAAACTCGTGCATGAAGGGCAGCTGAAACAGAGCCATTATTTCCCCTTGCCCGGCGGTATGCGGCATTATGTGTTGTATCTGCCTTTGTATAATGGTCTGAATCAATTGCTGCTGGGCGTGGCGCCCGGAAGCCGGGTGGAAGCGGGTAGAAAGCCCGCCATTGAAAAGCCCATTGTGTATTATGGCTCCTCCATCACCCAGGGGGGATGCGCTACCAAATCAGGCTCCTGCTACACCACCCTCCTGGCTCGTCGGCTGGATATTGCTCAGATCAACTTGGGCTTTTCCGGCAACGCCCGGGGCGAGGAGAGCATGGCCCGGCATATTGCCGGGCTGCCCATGAGCGTATTTGTGATGGATTACGATCACAATGCTCCCACCCTTGAACATCTCCAGGCCACCCATGAGCCTTTCTTCCGTATTGTCAGAGAGGCGCAGCCCGATCTGCCCATTGTGATGGTGAGCCGCCCTGATTTTGATAAGAACCCTGCGGACAGCATTGCCCGGCGCAATGTGATCATCAACACTTATGCCAAGGCTCTGGCTCAAGGGGATCAAAATGTGCATTTCGTGGACGGCGAGCTTTTCTTTGGCCCCAAGGATCGGGATTTGTGCACGGTGGACCAGTGCCATCCTACGGATATTGGTTTCCTTCGCATGGCTGATGGATTGGAGCCCTTGCTCCGGCGTATTTTGAACGCGTAACTGAAAGCGTATTTTCAAGCGGCTTTTTGATGCAAAAGGCCGCTTTTTTTGTTGCCTCTCATTCGCAGAGATAAAGATTGCACATCATTTTCATATAAGAAATGAAATGGAAATTATTTCTTGCCATTTTGCAAATTGCGTTGACAAGTTCATGGCGGCAGAGGTATAATCTTCTTGCGAATGCGAACAAATGTTCTTAATTAGGAGGAAGCTATGAAAATGATCAGTGTGTACACATGCTTAATGGCGCAAATGTATTTGAGAGGGATGGACAGCCGGGAATTGGCCTTGCGGGCCGGGCTGCCTTATGCATCCCTGAGAAGAAAGATGCGGGGAGACAGCTCCTTTAAATTGGAGGAAGCAGCCTGCATCCGCAAGATTTTAAAATGTGATCTGCCCCTGGAGGAATTGTTTCAAAGAAAGGATTGTCCCTATGACGCATGAGGAAGCTTTGGTATACTCTATGTCTCCAGAGGGGCAGCAGGCGGCCAGGAATTATCTTTCCGCCGCGCTGCAGATAGAAAACCGAATCGCTTTGCGCCTTTCCAGGCTGGACGCCCTCCGCGCTCAGGGGGAAAGAATCACCCAGGCCCTGGGGGGCATGAGAGGCAGTGGATATGGAGATAAGGTGGGGGAAGCGGCGGCGGAATTGGCCGATCAGGAGGCGGCCCTTCTCAAGGATTACCGGCAACTGCTCGGTCGCCAAAGGGCGATTGGGGAGGTGATTCATCAGGTGCCTGATGAGCAGGCGAAATTGGTATTGGAATTAAGATATCTGCAAAATCTATCCTTTGTGGCCATTGCCATGAAGGTGCACTGCGATGAGCGCCAGGCCTATCGCTATCATAAGCGCGGCATTGCCCATGTGGCCTTTCATTTGGCCCTGGGGGGGTTGACAGATACGCTGTAGGGGTATATAATTAAAATACCCCCAGGGGGTATAATGCAGTAAAAAGGGGAATCCAATTATGGAAGAACAATGCTGCTGCCACAAAATTAAGGAGCGCACCCAAGAGGAATACACCCGGTTGATCCATCGGCTCAACCGCATTGAGGGCCAAATCCGGGGAATTCGGGGAATGGTGGAAAAAAGCGCCTATTGCCCGGAGATTCTTATCCAGGTGGCGGCGGTGAATGCGGCGCTGAACGCCTTCAATAAGGAATTGCTGGCCAATCATATCAAAACCTGCGTGGCTCAGGATATTCGCGCCGGCCGGGATGAAACCATTCAGGAATTGGTGGATACCCTACAGAAAATGATGAAGTAAAGGAAGAAAGCGATATGAAGCAATTTCATGTAACGGGCATGAGCTGCGCCGCCTGCAGCGCCCGGGTAGAAAAGGCGGTCAGCCAGGTGCAGGGAGTGACGGGCTGCTCGGTGAGCCTGCTCACCAATTCCATGGGCGTAGAAGGTACGGCCAGTGATGAAAAAATTATCGCAGCGGTGCAGGGCGCGGGGTATGGCGCGTCTCTCAAGGGCGCGGCTGAGAAGGAAGCGTCCAAAGGGGGGGATACGCTTCGGGATACGGAAACGCCCCTTCTTCGACGTCGGCTCATGGCTTCCCTCGGCTTCTTAATGGTGCTGATGTATGTATCCATGGGCCATGGGATGCTGGGATGGCCGCTGCCTGGCTTTTTTACGGAAAATTATGTGGCCATCGGCATTTTACAGATGCTTTTGGCAGCCATTGTGATGGTGATTAACCAGAAATTTTTTATCAATGGCTTCAAGGGGCTGTGGCATCGTTCTCCCAATATGGATACTCTGGTGGCCCTGGGTTCCGGAGCGTCCTTTCTCTACAGCGTGTATGCCCTTTTCGCCATGACCGGGGCGCCGGGCCAGCAAGCCGCCCATTATCTGCACGAATTCTATTTTGAATCCGCCGCCATGATCCTCACCCTGATCACCGTGGGCAAAATGCTGGAAGCCCGCTCCAAAGGCAAAACCACCGATGCGCTGAAAAGCCTGATGAAGCTGGCCCCGCAGACCGCTACCTTGCTCCGGGACGGCCAGGAAATTTCCGTGCCCATTGAAGAAGTGAAAAAAGGCGATATTTTCGTTGTGCGCCCCGGGGAAAATATTCCGGTGGACGGCGTGGTATTGAAGGGCATGAGCGCAGTGGACGAAGCGGCCCTTACCGGGGAAAGCGTGCCGGTGGATAAAAAGGAAGGAGACAGCGTATCCGCCGCCACGGTGAACCAATCCGGCTTCCTGGAATGCCAGGCCACCCGGGTGGGAGAGGATACCACCCTGTCCCAGATCATTCAGATGGTGAGCGATGCGGCGGCCACCAAAGCGCCCATCGCCAAGGTGGCGGACAAAGTATCCGGCGTATTTGTGCCGGTGGTGATTTCCATTGCCGTATTGGCGGCGGCGGTATGGCTGCTGCTGGGGCAAAGCTTTGGCTATGCCCTGGCCCGGGGCATTTCGGTATTGGTGATCAGCTGCCCCTGCGCCCTGGGCCTGGCTACCCCAGTGGCCATTATGGTGGGCAATGGCATGGGAGCACGGCATGGCATCCTATTTAAAACGGCCGCTTCCCTGGAAGCTGCCGGGCGTACCCAGATCGTGGCCCTGGATAAAACGGGCACCATCACCAGCGGCCAGCCCAAAGTGACGGATGTGATCCCCTTTGAGCAGGAAGAAACCCTGCTGAATAGCGCCTATGCGCTGGAAAATAAGAGCGAACATCCCCTGGCGCGGGCCATCGTATCCTATGCGAAGGAGAAGGGGCTGACGCCCATGGAGGCGGAAAGCTTTGAAGCCCTGCCGGGCAATGGATTGATGGGCACGGTGCAGGGAGAAAAAATCTTTGGCGGCAATCTTTCCTTTGTGTCTGCGCATGCTAAAATAGAAGAAAATGCCCGGGCTGTGGCAGAAAAGCTGGCCGCAAAGGGAAAAACCCCGCTGTTCTTTGCCAGGGGGGGAAAGCTGCTGGGCATTATTGCCGTAGCGGATACCATGAAGGCGGATAGCCCCCGGGCCATTGAGGAATTGAAAAATATGGGCATCCGGGTGGTGATGCTCACCGGCGATAATCAGCGCACGGCTCAGGCGGTGGGCAGTCAAGCTGGCGTGGATGAAGTGATCGCGGGGGTGCTGCCCGATGGCAAGGAAAGCGTGATCCGCACCTTGCAAAAGAAGGGCAAGGTGGCCATGGTGGGGGATGGCATCAATGATGCTCCCGCCCTTACCCGGGCGGATATCGGCATTGCCATTGGGGCGGGCACGGATATCGCCATGGATGCGGCGGACGTGGTGCTGATGAACAGCAAATTAAGCGATGTGCCGGCAGCCATTCGCTTAAGCCGCGCCACCTTGCGCACCATCCACCAGAATCTTTTCTGGGCCTTTATCTATAACGTGATCGGGATTCCCCTGGCAGCGGGCGTATTTATTTCTCTGCTGGGCTGGCAGCTGAACCCCATGTTTGGGGCGGCGGCCATGAGTTTATCCAGTTTTTGTGTGGTTTCCAACGCGCTCCGGCTCAATTTCTTTGATCTGTACAGCGCGAAAAGGGATAAAAAAATGAAAGCAGCAAAGGAGAAAAAAACGATGGAAAAGACCATGAAGATCGAAGGCATGATGTGCGGCCATTGCTCCGGCCGGGTGAAGAAGGTATTGGAAGAGCTGCCCCAGGTGGCAGAAGCTATGGTGAGCCATGAAAAGGGCACTGCTGTGATCACGCTGAATGCCCCCATTGATGACGCCATTCTCAAAAAGACCGTGGAAGACCAGGGATACAAGGTGATTGGCTGATTACAGGAGAGCATGTTTAGAAAATCGAAATACAGATATGGCAGAGCGGGCGCCCGTGAGGGCGCTCGTTTGTATTTACGGAAGCAATGCGGCGGGATGCCCTCATCTCGCCGCCTAAGGGATCGCACGGGGATATTTTCGGAGGCAATAGGGAGAAGCAAAAAAAATCGCCCAATCGACCGAAGCCGATTGGGCGAAATTCACTTATAAGCGCAGATTACTTGGCGCTTTTCTTTTTGCCGTGCAGGATCATCCACAGCATACCGGTGCAGCCGGTCAGGAACAGAGCAAGCCAGAGAGAAAGCTGTGCAGGATCGCCGGTTTCAGGAATATCCGGCACATACATTTCCTCGTAAATGTTTTCGAAGGAAACGGCGTCTTTTCCGTTGGTCTGTCCCAAGGCGATATCGCAGCTGACGCTGTCATTGCTTTCCTTGCGGAGGGTGATGGTCCAGCGGAGCGCATCATTTTGTGCCGTCTGGTCGTAATTCCAATGGGCATCCTTAGCGGCCTGGGCGCTGTCATAGGGATTCAGCTTTTCCCAGGTGGTCATCGTAAAGCCATTGAGATCTTCGGCATAGCCGCTGATAACGATGTATCCCTTTATGGTGTTTGCACCGTTCACCGTAATGATATAGCCGTTGGCGGCGGTTTGCGTCACATGGCCGCTTACATTGCCGGCAGCATCTTCAAAGCGCACACTAATCCGATTTGCGGGATCATTCCAATCAGCGCCGAAGGAGAAAGCCGCGCTTCCGGGTACCACGTTTCCAGCCATTGTAACCGTCTTTTGCACGGGGATCTTGACCGTCACCTTCGCGGGAACTGCGGTGGGCACGGGGGTAGGCTCAGCCGTGGGCACGGGGGTAGGTACGGGAGTAGGCTCGGCCGTGGGCACGGGGGTAGGTACGGGAGTAGGCTCAGCCGTGGGCACGGGCGTGGGTACGGGAGTAGGCTCAGCCGTGGGCACGGGCGTGGGTACGGGAGTAGGCTCGGCCGTGGGCACGGGGGTAGGTACGGGGGTAGGCTCGGCCGTGGGCACGGGCGTGGGTACGGGGGTAGGCTCAGCCGTGGGCACGGGGGTAGGTACGGGAGTAGGCTCAGCTGTGGGCACGGGGGTAGGTACGGGAGTAGGTTCTTCCGTGGGCACGGGCGTGGGTACGGGAGTAGGTTCTTCCGTAGGCACAGGCGTGGGTTCGGGCGTGGGCACGGGAGTAGGTTCTTCCGTAGGCACGGGCGTGGGGGTTGCCGTAGGCACGGGCGTTGCAATCAGGGCATAATGGTTGGTCAGGGTGATCTGAACCACTTCATCCTTGTCATCCAGGATAATGGTGGTGCCGGGATCCCAAGATGCAGTATGCTCATAGCCGTCCGTATAAGCTGTACCGGTCTCATGGGGCTGAATGACCTCTTCCAGCCAATACTCGCCCAGAGGAAGCATGGGCGTTGCGCCCGTCCAGTGGCCGATAGCATCCAGATGAACCGTGGCGACAATCTCGCCCTCAGTATCGCGGACGTTGACGTAGAAAGTGCGGTCTGCTAAAGTTGTTCCATCCAATGCGCCGTCAAAGAGCTTAGAAATGTGCATATGAGCAGTATCCCGCTCGTAGTGGTTTCTCAAATTCAGCGCCAGGGTCGTTTCCGCCTTGATTTCTACGATGCCATTCTCAATAAAGGTGCCGTTTTCTTCAAATACATAGTGCAGCAGGGTATAGCCGTCCACCGTGCCGCTGATGGCTTCGGTGAGCAGATAGCGTCCGATGGGAAGCTGAATGGAATCGGCATAGCTATTGCTGCTATTCAGGGCCAGCGTATAGGAAGCGGCGCCGCTTACGGGCTTGTTATTTTCATCCACCGGGGTGGCCGTGACCGTCATGGACAAGCTATTTTCCATACCCGCAGGGAGATCCACAAATTCTTTGTTGATGGACAGTGTGCCCTTCTTTAGGGTCATATTGTTCTGGAAGCGTACTGTGGTGGTTTTATCGCCTTCATTTTTAACGGCCACCTGAATCTGGGGAAGCGCGGAGCCGTTATACTGGGCGTTGGTCACCTTTTGCGTGCCGTCCACGGTGATGGAGTAGGTCAGATCGTGGGTGTTGCGCAGCAAATGGCCGTACTCGTCCACGGCGTTCACTTCCTGCACGGTATAGGTGCCAAATTCAAGGCCCGTCAAGGTCCAGGTCCATACGCCGTTTTGTGCATCAGCGGCGTTCAATTCGCGGTGGGCCGTATAGTTGTTGGGGCCGGTAATGATGAATTGGATGGAATGAGGAATCACGCTGCCGGGCGCAAAGCTCTTTTCCAGGGTCATTTTGCCAAGCTCAGCGGGATTATACTGGTTGACCAGTTCCAGTGCGCTGTCTCCGTCAATATCGGTGAGGCTTTTCACGTCCGTTTCGCCCCACTGAACGGTCACGTCCAGATCGCCCGGATCCAGATAGTGGTCAGGCTTTTCCACTTCTAGGAGGATGTAGTCGTGGCCGGAAGGAATATTGGTGAAGATAACCTGGCCGTTGGAATTGGACGTGGCTTCCAGATAATCCAACTGGGCATCATGGGTGAATTCTTCTGCGGCGGGAGCATGGCGCAGACGGAAAACCCAGCCGCTCAAAGGCTGATTATGCTGATCTACTTTTTCAAAGGAAAGCGTTCCCGCCAAGCCCTTTACAGAGGGAACGGGGAAGCGGGCGGTGCGGTAGCTGCTGGTATCGGAGGGCCAGTTGCCTTCTGCATCGGTGGTGGCATAGCGCAGGGTAGCCAGCTTATTAACGGGGGCTTCCGTGCCGCTGGTGTAAGTGGTTTCCAGGTTATCCAGCGTTACGCTATACTTGTAGGTGTAGCCCAGCACGCCGGTATTGGTGGAGGTGTTCCAATTGGTGATGGCCGGGTCGGTATCGGAGGTGAGCAAGTTCCACATAAAGGCGGGCGTGCCGTTTGCGTTGCCGGCATAGTCCTCCGGCTTCAAGGCGGTGGTGACGTTGTTTTGCACATAGCCGCCCGTTCCATTGGAAATTTGCAGGGCGCTGCCATAGGTGATATGGTCGCCCATCCAGTCTTCCACCTTCCAGGCCTTGGCCGCGATCTGAATCTGCGCCAGCACATTGCTGAAGGTATCAAACAGAGCGGAGCTGGAAACGCTGGAGGATTCATAGGCGGCAGTGGAGAAGGAAGAGAGCCACTGGCCCACCGTGGTATTCCTGCTCGTGCTCCAGGAAGGATTCTTGCCGCTCCAGGATTGGAAGGGCTTCAGGCTCCAAACGGAGGTGCCGTTGGAGGTGCCAAAGCAGATAGAATAGAGCTTGGAAGAAGCGCGAATGGATTGGGCGATGGCAGCGATATTATTAATGTCCTGCTCTTCTGTTGAACTACCAGAGCCACTGGTGCTGCCGGATACATAGGTAGTGCTGGTGCTGTTGGCATTGCTGGTGCCGTAGGTGGGCTGGCCGTCCGTGAGCAGGAGGGTATAGCGATAGTCAATATTGGCGATGGCGCTTTGGCCCAGAAGGTTGCGGGCCAGGGTAAGGCCGCTTTCAATGCTGGTGCCGCCGCCCTGGAGGGACTCAGCCGCATTGCCGTTGGCAATGGTCAGGCTGTTGATAGCGTTGTGGGCGGCGGTCATGCCGGTGAGGCTGGCCACGTCCGTCCAGTTCAGGGCGGTCACAGCATGGGTGCCATAGGCTACCATGGCCACCATCCGCTTATCCCCGGGCTGGGCGCCGGTTTCGGTGGCAAATGCATCCAAAAAGTCTATGGCGGCAACGCGGGTTTCTGCCAGGCGGGATTCGTATGCACAGGTGCCACCGGTAGTAGTGGTTACAGCATTATGGCTGCTGCGGTACTGGTAGCAATAACGGCACCGGCTGTCGCGGTTGCTTCTGGCCACATAAGTATTGCCGCTGGTACCGCTGCAGTAATAACGGGTAACGCTGGTACCAGAATGATCCGAATGGCTGGCTTCCTTGCCGCAATGGACGCAATCGTCCATAGAGTTGGATACGTCAAACACCAGCAGCACGGCTGTATCAGGGGTGTTGCTGGAAATATTCCGGATATCCTGGGAGGTTTGCACCTGCAGGGTAACCACAAACTGATTTTCTACCGCTGCCCCGTTTACAAAATAGGGCTCAACGGTTTTTTGAAGCTTGACCACAGCGCCGTTCGCGCCAATCTGGGTGGCGTTGCTTACCACCTGGCCGTTTGCGTCATAATAGACGGCGCCGCCGGCATTGACGATCTGGTCCTGGGCGGTTGCGGCGCTGGCGGCCTGCATCATGCCCAGTGCTACTGTAATCATCAGCAGCAGGGAAAACACTTTTCTCCACATAAGGTGCGTATCCTCCTTAGATACAATTGCTTGCATATTCATAGGAAGCCCCCATGAATGGCAATGCAAAAAAATACCAGATAAATTATATCAAAACATTCTCCCAAAAACAATATGTATATGAATATTATATTAATATACTTATTTTGTTTTAATGATGTATATGGAGCGGATTCATGTCGAAAATGGCGAAATATTGAGAAAAACATGGGGATAGAAAAAAGTTTTAAAAAATGAGAAAAAATAAAAAAATTCCCCTTGACAAAAAGGGAAAAGTAGGATATGATATTAAACGTCCCATGCGAGAGCGTGGCGGCAAGGGAGCATAGCTCAGCTGGGAGAGCATCTGCCTTACAAGCAGAGGGTCACAGGTTCGAGCCCTGTTGTTCCCACCATCATATGGCCCGGTAGTTCAGTCGGTTTAGAATGCCAGCCTGTCACGCTGGAGGTCGAGGGTTCGAGCCCCTTCCGGGTCGCCATATTTGCCTTGGTAGCTCAGTCGGTAGAGCATGTGACTGAAAATCACAGTGTCGGTGGTTCGATTCCGCCCCAAGGCACCATAGTGTGCGGTAGTAGCTCAGTTGGT
>SVGW01000086.1 GCA_015056125.1 Clostridiales bacterium
CCACAGCCTTGCGGATTTCAGCCTGCGCCAGGGACATATTGATGCCGTGGTTGATGCAGGGAGCATACGCAATGATCAGGGAGGGACCATGATACTTTTCGGCTTCGATCATGGCCTTGATCAGCTGGTTGGGGTTGGCGCTCATAGCCACGGTAGCCACGTACACATAGCCGTAGCTCATCGCCATCATGCCCAGATCCTTCTTCTTGGTCCGCTTACCGGCAGCAGCAAACTTGGCCACAGAGCCGGTGGGGGTGGACTTGGAGGCCTGGCCGCCGGTGTTGGAATACACTTCGGTATCCAGCACGAGGATGTTCACATCCTGGTTCTGGGCCAGCACGTGGTCCACACCGCCGTAACCGATGTCATAAGCCCAGCCGTCGCCGCCGAAGATCCAGATGGACTTCTTGGTGAGCAGATCGGCGCTGGCGATAACTTCCTTGGCCAGGGTGCAAGCTTCGCAGGTGCAATCCTTGCCTTCCCATTCGGTGCCAGTCAGATCGATGCCATCCTTGCAGGCGGCCAGCAGCTTTTCGCCGGCTTCGCGGGAGCCTTCAGCATCGTCCATGTTATCCAGCCATTCCTGGCCGGCAGCCTTGATATCAGCCTGAGCCCATTCAACGGCGATCAGCTTGCTGACGGTTTCAGCCAGCTTGGCGCGGCGCTGGTTGGTGGCCAGGTTCATACCGAAGCCGAATTCAGCGTTATCTTCGAACAGGGAGTTGGCCCAAGCGGGACCATGGCCCTTTTCGTTCACGGTGTAGGGGTTGGTGGGAGCGGAACCGCCGTAGATGGAGGAGCAGCCGGTAGCATTGGCCACGATCATCCGATCGCCGAACAGCTGGGTAACCAGCTTGACGTAGGGGGTTTCGCCGCAGCCGGCGCAAGCGCCGGAGAATTCGAAGAGGGGCTGCAGGAACTGGCTGCCCTTCACGGAAGCAGGATTGATCTTCACTTCGGGCTTAGGCAGCTTCATGGCGAATTCCCAATTGGCTTCTTCCTTCTTTTCTTCGGCCAGGGGCTTCATCACCAGGGCCTTCACCTTGGCAGGGCACACTTCCACGCAGTTGCCGCAGCCGGTGCAATCCAGGGGGCTCACCTGCATACGATATTCGTAGCCGGCATATTCCTTGCCGATGGCCTTCTTGGTCACGAAATCGGCGGGCTTTTCGGTGCCTTCCTTCACCAGCATGGGACGGATGCAGGCGTGGGGGCAAACCAGAGAGCACTGGCCGCACTGGATGCAGTTTTCAACGATCCATTCGGGAACCTTGACGGCGATGCCGCGCTTTTCGTACTGGGTGGTGCCATTGGGCACAACGCCGGCGGGATCGAAAGCGGACACGGGCAGGGAATCGCCTTCCTGAGCCAGGATGGGCTTAACGAAGGTGTTGAAGTATTCGCTGGCTTCCACATGAGCGGGAACGGCGCCGGTGGTGGCGTTGGCCCATTCAGCGGGAACCTTTACTTCCTTCAGACCGGAGATGGCGATATCGATGGCGTCCCAGTTCTTCTGAACAATGGCATCGCCCTTCTTGCCATAGGTCTTCTTGGCATAGGCCTTCATGTACTTGTCAGCATCTTCGTAGGGGATGATGTTGGCCAGCTTGAAGAAAGCAGCCTGCATGATGGTGTTGATGCGGTTGCCCATGCCAACCTGAGCGGCCAGCTTGATGGCGTTGATGGTGTAGAACTTGGCGTTCTTCTTGGCCAGCAGCTGCTTCATGGTAGCGGGCAGATGTTCGGCCATTTCTTCGGGTTCCCACTGGCAGTTGAGCAGGAAGGTGCCGCCATCCTTCAGGCTGGTCACCATGTCATACATGGTCACGTAAGCGGGATTGTGGCAGGCGATGAAGTCAGCCGCGTCGATGAGGTAGGTGGAGCGGATCGGCACATCGCCGAAGCGCAGATGGGAAACGGTCAGGCCGCCGGACTTCTTGGAGTCATAGGCGAAGTAAGCCTGAGCGTACTTATCGGTATGGTCGCCAATGATCTTGATGGAGTTCTTGTTGGCGCCAACGGTACCGTCAGAGCCCAGGCCGTAGAACTTGCAGGATACGGTGCCCTTGGGAGCCACGTTGTACTGCTTGCCCAGCTTCAGGCTGGTCTTGGTCACGTCGTCGTTGATACCAACGGTGAAGTGGTTCTTGGGAGCAGCCTTGGCCAGGTTGTCATACACAGCCTTCACCATGGTGGGATTGAATTCCTTGCTGCCCAGGCCATAGCGGCCGCCCACCACTTCGATGTCCTTGCGGCCATTTTCGGCCAGCACGGCGCACACGTCTTCGTACAGGGGTTCGCCCAGGGAGCCGGGTTCCTTGGTGCGGTCCAGCACAGCAACCTTCTTGCAGGTCGCGGGCAGGGCGGCCAGGAAATGCTTGGCGGAGAAGGGACGATACAGGTGAACCTTGATCACGCCAACCTTCTTGCCCTTCTTGAGCATGGCGTCCAGGGTTTCGTGGATGGTTTCGCAACCGGAACCCATGGCTACGATCACTTCTTCAGCGTCGGCAGCGCCATAGTAGTCAAAGAGCTTGTAGCTGCGGCCGGTGAGCTTGGCCACCTTCTTCATGTAAGCTTCCACGATGCCGGGGATGGCTTCGTAGTACTTGTTGGCAGCTTCGCGGTTCTGGAAATAGATATCGGGGTTCTGGGCGGTGCCGGCCTGATGGGGATGTTCGGGGTTCAGGGCGCGGGCGCGGAACGCATCGATCTTGTCCCAGTCAACCAGCTTCTTCACTTCATCCATTTCATAAGCATCGATCTTCTGGATTTCGTGGCTGGTGCGGAAACCGTCAAAGTAATGCAGGAAGGGAACGGAGCCCTTGATGGCGGACAGGTGAGCAACCAGGGCCATGTCCATTGCTTCCTGAACAGAGCCGGAAGCCAGCATGGCAAAACCGGTCTGGCGGCAAGCCATAACGTCGCTATGGTCGCCGAAGATGGAGAGGGCATGAGCAGCCAGGGCGCGGGCAGATACATGGAACACGCCGGGCAGCAGTTCGCCGCTGATCTTGTACATGTTGGGGATCATCAGCAGCAGGCCCTGAGAGGCGGTGAAGGTGGTGGTGAGAGCGCCGGCGGCCAAGGAGCCGTGCACAGCGCCGGCAGCACCGGCTTCAGACTGCATTTCAGCAACATGAACCTTCTGGCCAAAGAGGTTCAGACGGCCCTGAGCGGCCCATTCGTCAACATACTCGGCCATGGTGGAGGACGGAGTGATGGGATAGATCGCAGCAACATCGCTGAACATATACGCGATGTGGCTAACCGCACCGTTACCGTCAATGGTCAATTTAGTAGCCATGGGGAATTGCCTCCTTTTAGCTTATATAGGAGCGAAAAACGATATATTTTTCGCTTCTTCTCCAAATCAATATTATACGGCCCCCCCTGGTTTCTGTCAAGCAAAGGGAGGAGAAAAAAGGAAGGTTTTTCAAATAAAAATACACATTCCGCCCGAAATATACATAAATTGTAAGCCTGCTCTTTTTGTTTCTTTTCTGCACCCTGCAAAAACTCCTCCCCTTCCCTCCGTTCTATCAATTGCTTTTGAATGACGGTTATGGTATGATGATAAATGGGTTATTATCTTTTTCATTAATGTTTTAAGCGAGGCGCATGCATGCAGCTTTACCACGATTCTTATTCTTCCGTCTGCCGCTTTCCCGGCGGCGCGGCACCCTGTTTATCTTATGTAACCCTCCGCCTGCGGGGCAGCGCCCAGGTGCGCAGCGCCTTTGTGCGCTTTTATGACGGCAGCGAAAAATGGCTGCCCATGGAAAAAGAGGGCGAAGGCTGGTTTTTTGCACGGGTCAAAATGCCCGATGTGCCCATCCTGTGCTGGTATGATTTTCGCGCTGAGGATCAGGATGGAAACTTATTGGGCTACGGCTGCCCGGATGACGGCATGGGAGGCGAGGGCTGCGAAAGCGTATCTCCCAGGGCCTGGCAGATCACCGTATACGATCCCGCCTATGAAACCCCCATTTGGCTGCGCCACGGGATTATGTATCAGGTGTTTCCCGACCGCTTTGCCAGGAGTGATTTTCCCCATCCCCGGCGGGAAGAATGCTTCTATCACGAAAAATGGAACGATACCCCCATCCTTATGCCCGAGGGCGGAGATGAGAATTGCGCCCGGGATTTCTTTGGGGGCGATTTAAAGGGCATTGAGGAAAAGCTGCCCTATCTCAGGGATCTGGGCGTGACGGTACTGTATCTCAACCCCATCTTCCAGGCCCGCTCCAATCACCGCTACGATACCGCCGATTATATGCAGATTGATTCCCACCTGGGCAGCAATGAAGATTTTGCTTCTCTTTGCAAGGCGGCGGACGCCCTTGGCATCCGGATCATGCTGGACGGCGTATTCAGCCATACGGGAGAAGACAGCATCTACTTTAACCGCTTTGGCCGCTACCCAACCGTGGGCGCCTGCCAATCCACCAAATCCCCCTATTATCCTTGGTATCAGTTCACCCACTACCCTGATCGCTATGCCTGCTGGTGGGGCATCCACACCCTGCCCGCTATGAATAAAAACAACGAATCCTACCGGGAATTTATCCTGGGGAATGAAGGCGTGGCCCGCACCTGGCTGAAAAGGGGGGCCTCCGGCTGGCGGCTGGACGTGGCGGATGAATTGCCCCTGCGTTTTCTGCGCACCCTGCGCGCTTCCGTTAAAAAAGAAAACCCCGACGCCGCGGTGCTGGGGGAAGTGTGGGAGGACGCCAGCCACAAGGTGGCCTACGGCGAAATGCGGTGCTACTGCCAAGGGGATACCCTGGACAGTGTGATGAACTATCCTCTGCGGGATGCCGCTCTGGATTTTCTCACCGGCCGCATCAATGCGCCCGGCCTGAGAAGGTTGATCATGAGCCAAAGGGAAAATTATCCTGCGCCCTTTCTTTATTCCCTGATGAACCTGGCCGGCAGCCACGACAGGCCCCGGGCCATCAACGTGCTTTCCGGCCGCACCTGGGAAGAATTGCCCCCAGCCCAGCGAGGAAAAATGCGTCTGACGGAAGCGGACTATCAGCTAGGCCGCCAGCGCTATCTTTTGCTGATCAAACTGCTTTGCGCCCTGCCCGGCATTCCCTGTATTTATTACGGGGATGAGCGGGGGCTGCAGGGGGGCTCCGATCCCTACTGCCGGGGCACCTTTCCCTGGGAGGGGGGCGATTTGGCATTGGAGGATAATATCCGGGTGCTTTTGTGGCAGCGCCGCAGCAGCATCGCTTTGCAGACCGGCACCCTGCAGGTGGAGGCCCCTGATGACGATACCCTCCTTATCACTCGGGAAATTTCCGGCGGGCAGGACGTATTTGGCCATCCTGCCAAGAATGAAAAAATCACCATTGAAATCAGGCGGTAAAAAATCATGATGGCGCTGGAAGCATTAAAGGGGCTGGGCAAAGCGCGGCTGGAAGCGCTTCACAAGGCGGGTATTCACACCATGGCCGATTTTTTATTGACCCTGCCCCAGCGCTATCAGGATACTTCCGTATCCACCCCCCTGGAAAAAGCCGTGCCGGGAATGGAAACCTGCGTATCGGGCTATTTAAAGGCCTCGCCCCGGCTGAGCCGCTTTAAGGGCATGAGCAGCGTGACCGTTCGCCTGTGCGATGAAACGGGCACGCTGCCGGTGGTGTGGTATAATCAGCCCTGGCTGCAAAACCAATTGAACATAGAGGCCCCCCTGACCCTGTACGGCCGCATTGACCGGGACAAGCAGGGCCGCATCCGTATGATCAGCCCTATCCGGGTGCAGGAGAGGGGGATTTTGCCCGTTTACCGGGCGCTGGGAGGCATCCCGCCCAAAACCATGCGGGAATTGATGCGCCAGGCCCTCACCCAATTAGAAGATTGCTGCCCGGAAACATTGCCTGAAATCCTACGCATCAAATATCACCTGTGCGAGCGGAATTTTGCCCTGCGTCAGGCGCATTTCCCCGAAACCCGGGAAAACCTAGCCATCGCCCTGCGCCGCCTTTCCTTTGAGGGCATGCTTTTATATCAGGCAGCGGCCGCGGCGCTAAGGGGAGAGCGCACAAAAGGCGTTATGATCCCCGTGGCCGAGGGCGCCTGCAAAAGCTACTGGAAGTCGCTCTCCTTTCCCCCCACCAACGCCCAGGAAAGGGTGCTTTCGGAAATCGCCAAGGATTTAGCCGCGCCTCATGCCATGGGCCGCATGGTGCAGGGAGACGTGGGCTGCGGCAAAACTGCTCTGGCCTTTGGGGCCATGGTGCTTTCTGCCCATGCAGGCTTTCAAAGCGCACTCATGGCGCCTACGGAGATTCTGGCCCGCCAGCACCTGGAAAGCGCGAAAAAAGCACTGGAACCCCTGGGAATTTCCTGCGGACTGCTGCTTGGAGGCATGCGGGCCAAGGAGCGAAGGGAGGCCCTTCAAAAAATCGCGTCCGGGGAATGGCAATGCGTGATTGGCACCCATGCCCTGATATCAGAGGGCGTGAATTATCATAATCTGGGCCTGGTGATCACGGATGAACAGCACCGCTTTGGCGTACGCCAGAGAAGGCTGCTTTCCAAGAAAGCAGAGCTCACCCCCAATGCCCTGGTTTTATCCGCCACCCCCATCCCCCGCACATTGGCGCTGGTATTATACGGCGATCTGGATTTATCCATTGTGGATGAGCTGCCCCCTGGCCGCACCCCGGTGAAAACCCGGATCGTGCCGGAGGAAAAGCGGGAGGGGCTGTATGATTTTATCCGCAAGGAAGCTGCCGCCGGGCGGCAAAGCTATATCGTATGCCCCCTGGTGGAAGAAAGCGAAATGATCGACGCCCGCAGCGCTCAGGAAACCTATGCCGAGCTTTCCATGGGCCCCCTTTCCGATTTGCGCCTGGGGCTCACCTACGGGGAGCAGCCGCCGGAAGAAAAGGACGATACCATCCGAAAGTTTTCCCAGGGCGAATTGGACGTGCTGATTTCCACCACCGTAATCGAGGTGGGGGTGAATGTGCCCAGCGCCACGGTGATGGTGATTGAAAATGCCGATCGGTTTGGCCTGTCCCAGCTGCATCAGCTCAGAGGACGGGTGGGCCGGGGCGCTAAGGAAAGCTGGTGCTTCCTGATGGCCTCCCCCAACGAGCGCTTAAAAACCCTCTGCGAAACCAACGACGGCTTTGTGATCGCGAAAAAGGATTTGGAATTGCGGGGCCCCGGGGATTTCCTGGGCACCCGTCAGCATGGGGATACGCTCATCCCCGGCATGGCCCTGGGGGCCGATGTGCAAATGCTGGAAGAAACCACTCAGTGCTTAAAATGGATTCGCTCCCCCGGCTACGAAGCAGAATGGCTTGCCCTCAAGGAAAGCGCCCAGGCCGCCTTTGCCCGGGCCCTGGATGACGTGGCCATGAATTAAGGGACGAAAAATTTTCGGGAGGAGGCCTTTGCGTCAAAAGCCCCCTCCCGAAAACCGAATGGAAAAATTGTTTCTTTTATCTCATCAACAATGTGCCCCCGGATGTATAAATGAGGTGAAAACGAATGATCACATTTGATTTGGTAAAAAACGATCCCGAAGTGCGCACCTATATTGAAAAGGCCGACGCCGTGATGGTGGCTATCGGCTACACCGAGCACAGCTACGCCCATGTGACAAGGGTGGCGGTGACGGCAGAAAAAATCTTATCTGTCCTCGGTTATTCCCAGCGGGATATTGAAATTGCTAAAATCGCCGCGTTCCTCCACGATATCGGCAATCTGGTAAACCGGGTGAACCACGCCCATTCCAGCGCCATTCTGGCGGCCCCCATTCTGCGCCGGCTGGGCGCCACCCCCGATGAAATTGCGGATATTCTATCCATCATTGGCCACCACGATGAAAGCTCCGCCGCCCCCGTATCCCCCCTGGCCGCCGCCGTGATCATCGGCGATAAAGCGGACGTGCGCCGCAGCCGGGTGCGTCAAATGCTGCTGGATCCCCATTTTGATATGCACGACCGGGTGAATTTTTCCGTGCACCAGGCAGAGGTAATCATTGATGCACAGGAAAAAGCTATCACCATGGAGGGCACCATTGATCCCGAGGTCAGCTCCGTGGTAGAATTTTTTGAAGCCTTTCTCCCCCGCATGACATTGTGCCGCAAAGCAGCGGAAAAGCTGGGCCTGCGCTTCCACCTTCGCATCAACGGCGCCAATCTCCTTTAATCACATCGATTTACTGAGCAGCGAAGAGCTGCTCTTTTTTGGGTGCCTTCGGCCGGAAAAATAAAGAAATCAGGGAGCACAGCAGCGTGAGCCCATGCCCCAGCATATTGGCATATCCTGCCCCCCACACGGTAAGGAGCGGATTGGCTGCCCACTGCCAGGTGAAAAGCAGGGTCACAGCCCCGCCAAGCAGCGAGGCCCTCAACGATTTTTTCTGCATCCCCAATCCCGTCATCAACCCCCCTGCCACCTGCTGCACAGGCAATATCACCGCCATGGGGCACATCGCCCGGAGCAGAGGCGAAAGTTCTGCAAGGCCATAGAGCCTTTGGGAAAGAAAGGGCGAAAGGAGGTAGAGACCGCCTGCGCTCATCCATCCCGCCAAAAGGGCGATCAGCAGCAATCGCACCGCAAGCATATTTTCCGCTTTTTCGCTTTTGCATCGGGCAATGGCCGGGCCGCCCACGGTGGCCAAGGCCCCTGCCAGCAGCCCGGGCAGAAACATGAGGGGCATCACCATGCCGCTGAGCATCCCCATCCGGCTCATCGCCTCGCTTTTGCTGAGCCCTGCCGCCATAAGCCGCAGAGGGATGATCACCCCGCACAGGGTGCGCAGCCCCGTGTGGGAAAGCCGGCTCACCATCAAGGGAAAAGAAATGCGCCCAAGCTTTTTTTGAATCCCCCCAATCCTTTCATCCCCACGAAACCCAGGCAAATTCCGGGACATCCATAAAATCACCAACAGCCCACCGGCCTCTCCCAGCACCGTGGCCAGAGCCGGCATGGCCGCCCGCCAGGCCACGGTGAGTCTGGGCAGCGCTCCCAGCAAAAATAGCGTGGCAATCAGCCGCACCAACTGTTCCCCCAATTCGCTCATAGCCGGGGGCCAGGCATTGCCCCTTCCGTAAAAATAACCGTTATATACGCAGGAAACGCCGATCAAAAGCATACAGGGAGAAAAGCAATAAAGCCCGGGCAAGGTGCGCCCATCCCCCAGCCAAGAAGATATCATGGGGGCAAGCAGCAGAAAAACGGGAGTGAGCACCGCCGCCATTTTCAGGGCCATTTGCCTTCCGGCATAGAGGATCAGCGCCTGCTCCTTTTCTTCTTCCTTGGCCGTTAAGCGGCTCACCGCGCCGGGCAGCCCGGCGGTAAAAGGAGTCAACGCCAGCATATGCACCCCCTGGCTTAATTCCATCACCCCTACCGCCTCCGCCCCCAGGCGCTTGGCCACCCACAATCGCATTGCAAACCCAACTGCCCTCACCAGCGCCGCGTTTACCGCCGTCAGCGCCGTCTGCTTTTTCAGGCTCTGTCTTTTCATCCTATCCCCTCCGGTTCCCTTCAAGGTATGCAAAGGGGATTCTATTCATGAGCGAAGCATGGAAAAGATGGAAGATGATTGTATAAAAAGGGCGGTTATGCTATAATAATGCGACCTGTTTTAAAGGCACGAAACGGAGGATTTTCATGAACGCTCTCACCTATGTGATGCTTGGGTTTTCCCTGCTGGGCGCCCTGGACCGGATGCTGGGCAATAGATTCGGCCTGGGCAAGGAATTTGAAAAGGGCATTGAGCTGCTTGGCACCCTGGCCCTTTCCATGATTGGCATGATCGTGCTGGCCCCCTGGCTGGCAAAGCTCATGCAGCCCCTTTTTTCCTTCATGGTCAATTCCCTTGGCATCGAGCCTTCCATTATCCCCGCTTCCATTTTCGCCAATGATATGGGCGGCTCGGCCCTGGCTGCCGAGGTGGCAGTGAATAAAGAATTGGGTCATTTTAACGCCCTGGTGATCGCCGCCATGATGGGCGCCACCGTATCCTTTAATATTCCCTATGCCATGAGCGCCGTGAAAAAAAATCAGCACCGGGAATTGCTGCTGGGGCTTTTATGCGGCATCGTCACCATTCCCGTGGGCAGCTATTTCACCGGGCTTTTGATGGGCCTTCCTCCCATTGCCTTGCTGATCAATCTTTTGCCCCTGATCCTCTTTTCCGCTATTATCGCCCTGGGCCTGGTGAAAAAGCCCGATCTTTGCGTAAAAATTTTCGGCATCGTGGGGATGGGCATCAAAATTCTGATCACCTTCGGCCTGGCCCTGGCGATTCTGAGATTTTTAACCGGTATTGAAATCCTTCCCGGCCTGGCCACCTTGGAGGAGGGTGCCGAAATTTGCCTCAACGCCGCCGTGATCATGACAGGCGCCTTTCCCCTGCTCTATGCCGTATCCAAGCTGCTGAAAAAGCCCATGCAGAAATTAAGCCAAAAGATGGGCATTAACGAATCTTCCATGATGGGCTTTGTATCCACCCTGGCCTCCAGCGTCACCACCTTTGAAATGATGAAAGATATGGATCAAAAAGGCGTGATGCTCAACGCCGCTTTCGTAGTATCCGCTTCCTTCGTGCTGGCCGATCATCTGGCCTTCACCATGGCCTTCAATGCCACCTATATTTTCCCCATGATCCTGGCCAAATTTATGGCCGGCTTCATGGCCCTGGGGGTGGCGCTGGTATTGTATAAGCGCCAGGAAAAGGCCGTTTGACGAAGGCAGGGGCCTCCTCAGCCCCCGTACCCCCGCGCCAGAGGATTTCATCCTCTGGACTCCGGTATGCGACACGCAAATTTTATAAAGCCTTGGGATTTCCGCAAGAAGCTTGAGGAAACGAAAAAACGCCGGGAGGGTGAAAGCAAGCTTTCTGAAGTGACCCCAAAAAGTTAGACAAATATGTCTGACTCAAATTGTTCAAGCAGCCAAGAGGGCTTGCTGTCTGTGTAATGCAGGCGGCAAGCCCTTTAGTTTTGCCTTGATCCGCCTGTTGTTGTA
>SVGW01000087.1 GCA_015056125.1 Clostridiales bacterium
CTGGCCCACATAGCCGTTGATCACGCCGGATTGAAGATTGGCCACCGTGGTTTTCCCGATCACGCGCTCTGGCATCACCAATTCAAAATGGGGCAGCTTCGCCGTGCCCGATACCAGCGCTTCGCTGGTAAGCTTAATGCCGGGGCAGATGGCGCCGCCCAGGAACGCGCCGTGCTCATCCAGGGCGCCAAAGGTGGTGGCAGTGCCAAAGTCGATATACACGCAGGGACCGCCATACAAAGTATACGCCGCCACCGCATTGCAAATACGGTCGCTGCCCAATTCCCGGGGATTTTCATATTTGATATCGATCCCCGTTTTCACGCCGGGCGCAACAAACATAGGATCAATGCCAAAATAATCCCGGCACATATGCTCCACGGTGAAATTGATGGTGGGCACCACGGAGGAGAGCATGATGCCGGTAATATCCTTGCGTTCAATGCCCTCATGATGAAATAACTGGGTGATCATCACGCCCATTTCATCGCTGGTGTAGCGGCGGGTGGTGGAAAGGCGCCAGTAATGCACCATTTCCGCTCCGTCAAAGAGCGCCGTTTTGATATTGGTATTTCCGATATCCATGGTTAAAAGCATAGAGGTATCTCTCCTGTATCCGGATCAGTGCAAGCGACTGATGAGCCCGGCTTTTTTTAGCGCAATCAGAATGGGCGTGGAAACCACCGCAGCAGCCGCAGCTTCCGGCAGCCCTGCCGTCAAAGTAATGGTGCCAATGGTGGCCAGTAGGGTCGGATTTTCAAGTCCAATCACTCCATAGAGCACCAGGATCAACCCAAGATAGCACACCGTATTGGTGAGCGAACCCATGGCAGCAGCTGCAGGCAGGGCCAGCTTTTCCATTTTTCCCTTCATCAGCTTCTGGATGCCCGCCGTAATGAGAGGCACCAGCAGCCGGGGCAGGTAGCACAGCAGCATCAGCCAGATTACGCTGCTTTGCAAAATGGGCGCAGTGAGGGCAGAGGGCGCACGGAGCCCGGTATAAAAGCTTACGCTGCCCATACAAAAGCCCAGGATCAGGCCCGTTTTATAGCCCATGGCCAATGTGCCGATGATCACCGGCACGCACAGAAAGGTAATATACACAACGCCCACATTGATAAAGCCAAGGGGCGTCAACCCCAGAAGCACGATCAATGCCATCAGAAGCGCCGTAGTCACCATTCTGGTCAGTTTCGTTCTGCTATTCATTTTTTCTTCCTCCGTTCAAGCTCCCCTTGGATGCCCGACGTAATGGGGATATTATTTTACAGATTTGTCCAGCCCATTCGGTGCCGGCTCTATCTGCTTCATTATTATAGCAGAATCCCCTATCCTTGTCAAAAACCACGCCCTCAAATACACCATAAATACAAGCCGCGCCCCCCATCCTCTCCAGATATTGCATCCAGGATGGATGGCGCTGCCATTGATTTTTGAAAATACGCTATGCTATAATTTTTTCACCGGTTTTCTTTTGCCGGTTATTTTGCAGGAAAGGAGACAAAAGAAAATGAAACATCGTTTATTTGCAGCCGTTTTGCTGGCTATAAGCCTTTCATATCTGGTGCGCGTACCCACTCCCCTGCCTCTGGCCCAATCTCAGGCGGAAAGCACACAAAAGCTCACCGTATACTTTCCCAACTGGAATGTGTACCAAAGTGATAGCGGGCAGGTAAAGCAGTTGCCTTGGGATCGCCTGGATGCCATCCATCATGCATTTTGGAAAATCGTTCCTTCTGGCGATGGTTTTGCCATTGCTTCCACCGATCCCTGGGCGGATACAGATCCCAATAACCCCAAGGCCCATTTCCCCCAATATGCCGCTTATGCAGCCCAATATCCCCAGGTAGACGTGCTTCTTTCCATCGGCGGATGGACCTGCAGCGGATACTTTTCCCAAATGGCCTCCACAAAAGCGGGCAGGCAAAGCTTTATCGATAGCTGCATCGGCGCTCTGGAAAACTATCCCTTCTTTTCCGGGCTGGATATCGATTGGGAATATCCCGGCGTGGCCCGCTCGGGCAGCGGCAGCGATGAAGGCTGCCCGGTGGTGGACGATGATTTTACCAATTATACCCTTTTGCTCAAGGAGCTTCGCCAAGCCCTGGATCAGCGATTTGGGAAAGGAGAAAAGCTTTTGTCTGTATGCGCCGGGGGCTCTGAATATATTTTGAGCCGCCAGGATTATGCCTCCCTTCACCCTTACGTAGACGCTATCCATCTCATGACCTATGATTTGACCACTGGCTCCGCCCCCGAAACAGGGCATCACTCTCCGCTCTACGGCAGCGTATCGGCAGACAACGCCGTTGCCTACCTCCGCCAAAAAGGCGTCCCGGCCCCAAAAATCTCCATTGGCGTTCCCCTTTACAGCCACGGCTGGAAAAATGTGAGCCTGAAGGGAGACGTGCTTTTTGCTTCTGCTTCCGGCCGCAGCGCTGGCGGCACCCTGCTTTGGCGCAAGTTAAAGGTACTGGAGGCCCAATGCGTGCCTCTTTCTCAGCCCGGCTGGCATCAGGGATATGACGAAAAAGCCCAGGCCGCCTATCTTTGGAATGATGATCCTTCCTCTTCTTATTACCGCAATTTTCTCACCTACGAAAGCACCCGTTCCCTCAAAGCCAAGCTGGATTATGCCCAGGAAAAAGGGCTGTACGGCGTGATCGTATGGCAAAGCGGTGGGGACGATATAAAGGGCGGCTGGCCCATGATCACTTCGATCCATCAGCATTTCCATCCTTGAAAAGCAGCCAAACGATCCCGGCATTGACGAAAACGACAAAAAAGGATATAATTTGCATAAGACTAAAGTCTTATGAATGTATTCGAGGGGGATTTTTTATGTTTGGACGCCGTGCAGACGGTCGCTTGCTCAAGAAAGTGGATCCCATCATTACCCTGACGCCCTATCTCATGCCTATGCGCTGCGACGCCCAGGTATTTCTCAGCTACCAGCTGGACTATGAAAAGCTGGCCCGCTACATCGTAAAGCAGGGGGCCGAAGGAAATAAATTCACCTTCATGGAATTGATCATCGCCGCCTTCATTCGCTGCATCAGCGAGCTTCCCGACGCCAATCGCTTCATTGCCAATAAGCGCCTTTACGCCCGCACCCAGCTGGCCGTTTCCTTCGCCCTTCTCAAGGATACTGCCGTGGAAGGCGCCATTGAAGAAAACACAGTGAAATGCCTCTTTGATCCCCGAGATACCATTTTTGACGTAGCCCAGCGCGTGAGCACCGCTATTGCCGAAAATCGCCGGGAAGAAGCAGATAATTCCGCATTGAAGCTGGCCAAGCTGCTCAATAACCCCATCCTGGCCAACACCATCGTGTTCCTTGCCCGGTTCCTGGATCGCTATGGCATCATGCCCAAGTATATCATGGATGCCTCTCCCTTCCACACCAGCATGTTTATCACCAACATGGCCTCCATTGGCATGCCTGCCGTGCATCATCATATCTACAATTTCGGCACCACCTCCCTCTTTTTCTCCATCGGCTCCGTGCAGCGCACCGTATCCATCGGCCCCGATGGCCAGCCTGTTCGCAAACGCCTTTTGCCCATTGGCATCACGGCGGACGAACGCATCTGCGCCGGTGCCACCTATGCCAAATTGGTAGGCCGGATGGTGGAATTGCTCAATAATCCCGAGCTGCTGGAAACGCCCCCTGAAACCGTTCATTTTGACGAAGGCATCGAATATTCTCTGCCCAAGCCTAAAAAGAGCCGTTCCCGCAAAAATCAGGAGCAGAGCGCCTCTGTATAAATGGATTCTGTTTTCCACGCTGCCGTATTTTCCGGCAGCTTTTTTGATAGGATCGGTCAAGTATTTAATACTTTTTATGCTTGCTTTTCCTTTCTTTTTTCCTTACAATAAAGAAGAGAAAAAGGCAATGCCGCGTTTTACGCGCAATTTTAGAGGAGGTATCATTTCATGGCGAACATCACCCGTCTTCCCGCCCTTCCCCTGATTACCAACGATCCCTATTTCTCCATCTGGTGCTGCGCCGATACACCCACCGGCGATGTGACCCGCCACTGGGCCGGCCAGCGCAAGCGCCTTTCCGGCATTCTCACCGTGGATGGTGCCCAGCATCATTATCTGGGGAAAACCGGCCGTAAAAAGGCCGAATTCCTGGGCTCCCAGGTTACTCCCACCAGCACCAGCTTCACCTTCGGGGCAGACGGCGTTGAAATGCTCCTTAAGTTCACCTCTCCCCTGCTGCTGAAAGATCTGGATGTGATGTCCACCCCCATCACCTTCATTGATTTTGAATTTAAGGCTGTTGATGGCAAAGAGCATCAGGTTGCCCTGGATTTCACCCTGTTTGATGATATCTGCTACGAAGGCGAGCAGGCTCCCGAAATGATGGGCGACGTATACACCCAGCACGGCCTGAACGTGGGCTACATGGGCCAAAAGCGCCAGGCCATCCTCTGCCATACCGGCGATCATATTACCATCGACTGGGGCTATGCCTATCTGGCCGCCAAAGAAGGCATTGAATTCATGCCCACCGTGGCCGCCCTGCGCGCCAACCCCACCTTCACCGTAGGCGCTGCCCCCGTTGCCTACAACCTGCTGGCCGGCTATGATGATGTGGCTTCCATCAATTACTTTGGCTTCCTGGCCCCCGCCTGGTATGCCCGCAACGGCAAGCAGTTCACCGAGGCCCTCTATGAATTTGCCGATCGCCATGATGAATTGATCAAGGCCTGCGAAGAAATGGATGAAGAGGTGCTCTCCTCCGCCCGGAAGGTGGGAGGCGATGAATATGCCTTCGTTTGCGCCGCCGCCTATCGCCAGACCATCGCTGCCCATAAGCTCATCGCCGATCGGGAGGGCAATCCCATTTTCCTCTCCAAGGAATGCGACTCCAACGGCTGCATCGGCACCGTGGATGTAAGCTATCCCTCTATCCCCCTGTACCTGATCTACAACCCTGAATTGGTGAAGGGCATGTGCCGCCCCGTGCTGAAATTTGCCCATATGCCCTGCTGGGATTATGATTTCGCTCCCCACGATGTGGGCCGCTATCCCTACGCCACCGGCCAGGTGTATGCCCTGCGCAATCGCATCGCCACCCATCAGGGCCAGGTGTTCCCCCCGGCTTATCTCTATCCTGCCGGCTCTGATCTGTATGATTTCACCAAGCAGATGCCCGTGGAAGAATGCGGCAATATGCTGATTATGCTGGCCGCCATCTACCGCGCTTGCGGGGATATCTCCCTGGCTGAAGAGAATATGGACCTGCTGGATAAGTGGGTGAATTATCTGGAGGAATTTGGCGAGGATCCGGGCGAACAGCTCTGCACCGACGACTTTGCCGGCCACATGGCCCGCAACGTAAACCTTTCTGCCAAGGCCATCAACGGCATTGCCAGCTATGCCCTGATCAAGAAGGCTCTGGGCGATGAAAAGGCTTATGAAACTTATATGGAAAAAGCCCGGCAGACTGCCAAGCGCTGGCTGGAGCGCGCCCAGGTGGGCGACCATACGGCCCTCACCTTTGACGGCAATGGCTGGAGCATGAAATATAATCTGGTGTGGGATATCCTCTTTGGCCTGGATCTGTTGCCCAAGGATTTCTATGCCAAGGAAATCGCCTATTATCTCTCCATCCAGAACAAGTACGGCCTGCCCATGGATTCCCGCTCCGACTACACCAAGTCCGACTGGATCGCCTGGTGCGCCGCTATGGCTCCCAATCAGGAATCTGCCTGCAAGCTTCTCAATCCCCTGGCGGATTATCTCCGGGAATCCCCCGATCGCGTGCCCTTCTCTGATTGGTATTACACCACCACCGGCAATCATCTTTCCTTCGTGAACCGCACCGTGCAGGGCGGCCTGTTCATGCCCATGCTGCGCAAGCACTGGGGCAAGTAAGGCATGGGAAATAATTGCGGGAGGAGGCTTTTGTGTCAAAAGCCCCCTCCCGCACCCACCCGAAAACCGATTTAAAATTCTCATTCTTCTCCTGTAATTTCAATTTCCGCGTAATACAAAAACCACCGGCCTGCTGTGCAGCCGGTGGTTTCTTTTGCTTTAGTTGATAATCCAGTCTTCCTTTTCTCCCCGGCCTTCCTGGAGGAGGGCGTTAAAGAAGGGAATCACGTTTTCATCATTTTGATTGAAGGAAAGAATTGTTGCATAAAGCCCCCGATTATCCAGCTTCATGCCATTCATGTAACCATAGAAGGAATCCAGCGGAATGCCAAAGAGCCGCTTTTCGCCGTAGATGGGCACGTCGTTAATATCGTAATCCAGCACCTCGGTCACATAGCCCTTGGTCAAATCCACGCCGCTGGCATCAATGGTGCCATCGGCCACCAGTTCATCCAAAGGAAGGAAGGCACCCTGCGCAGCGAAATTCTTAAAAAACTGCTCGGTGACAAAATAGATATCACCATCGCCGGCTGCGATATAAGTGGTAAGCTGAGTGTAGCTGATATAATCATCCCCAATAAGCAGGGCCACAGAGCCCACCGTTTCCATTTCCGGCGTCACTTCATGCCAGATTTTTTCCAGCAAGGGATCCATGGTTTCCTGGGTGGCCGTATTGGTCATCACATATACGTCGATCCGCTTATCCTGGGGAGAACGGTAGGCCGTGGTGGTATAAAGCAGGCTCCAGCCCATAATGCACAGAATCGCCATCAGCGCATATTTCCACATGCTGTAGGTGATGTGGTTCTTTAAACGTTCCTTGTCAATCGGGGTATTGATGCGCATAAAAATTCATACTCCTTAATCCCGGGGCTTCATGGTGGGGAACAAAATCACTTCGCGAATGGTATCGCTGCCGGTGAGCAGCATCACGGCCCGGTCCACGCCGATACCCATGCCGCCGGTAGGAGGCATACCATATTCCAGCGCATTCAGGAAATCTTCATCCAGCATTTCGGCTTCATCGTCCCCACGCTCCCGCAGCTCCAGCTGCTTTTCAAAGCGGCTGCGCTGATCGATGGGATCGTTGAGCTCGGAATAGGCATTGCCCATTTCGCTATGGCAGATAAAGGCTTCAAAGCGCTCGGTAAGGCGGGGATCCTGAGGGCTGCGCTTGGTGAGGGGGGATACCTCCACAGGATACATGGTGATGAACGTGGGCTGAATCAGATGCTCCTCCACTTTCTGATCAAAGCAGGCATACAGCGCATTGCCCCAGGTTTTATCCGCTGTTTCAGCCAGCTCCACGCCCTTTTGCTTGGCAGCGGCCACGGCCTCGGCGTCATCGGAAATGGCATCAAAATCAATGCCCACGTATTCCTTCACCGCTTCCACCATGGTCATGCGCCGCCAGCCAGGGGCCAGATTGATCTTTTCGCCCATCCATTCCACTTCGTAGGTGCCCAGAATTTCCTTGGCGGCGCCGGAAATGATCCCTTCGCAGATATCCATCATATCATGGAAATCCGCATAGGCCTGATACAACTCCACGGAGGTGAATTCGGGGTTGTGCTTAGGATCCATGCCCTCGTTGCGAAAGATGCGGCCAATTTCGTATACGCGATCCATGCCGCCCACGATTAAGCGCTTAAGGGGCAATTCGGTAGCGATGCGCATATACATATTGATATCCAGGGTATTATGATGGGTCACAAAAGGCCGGGCCGTGGCGCCGCCCGCAATGGTATTGAGCACGGGGGTTTCCACTTCGATATAGCCCATGTTATCCAGATAATTCCGCATGAATTTAATAAACTGGGACCGGATCACGAAATTCCGCTTCACTTCGGGGTTCACGATCATATCCAGATACCGCTGACGAAAGCGCAGATCTGTATCCGTGAGGCCATGGAATTTTTCAGGGAGGGGATGCAGGCACTTGGCCAGTAGGGTAATTTCAGTGGCATGCACGGAAATTTCGCCGGTTCTGGTCTTAAACACCGTACCGCGAACGCTGAGCAAATCGCCGATATCCATTTTCTTGAATCCGGCGTACGCATCCTCGCCCACATCATCCCGGCGTACATAAAACTGCATGGTGCCCTCGGAATCCTGCATCCGGGCAAAGGAGGCCTTGCCCATCACGTTCCGGGCGATCATGCGGCCGGCAATGGTCACTTCCTGGCCTTCCATGGCGTCATAATTCTCGGTGATCTTGGCGCTGGTGGCGGTTACGTCAACCTTGGTAAGGATATAAGGATCCTGACCGGCCTGCTGAAGGGCGGTCAGTTTCTCCCGGCGAATCTGCTCCTGTTCGGAATAGGATGGGGTGTTCTGTTCCTGCGGCATGAAAATAACCTCATTTCGTTGGTAAATCTGTAATTTTGAAAAGCGTTCCCTATCAGCGGCGGATTTCCAGCACCTTCAGGCGAATGGCGCCATCGGGAGCATCCACATCCACTTCATCCCCTTCCTTATGGCCCAGCAGCGCCGCGCCAATGGGGGATTCGTTGGAAATACGGTTGTTCATCGGATCGCTTTCCCGGGCACCCACGATGGCATATTCCTCTTCTTCTTCATCATCCAGATAATATACCTTCACGATGGTGCCCACATTAACGGCGTCGGTGGAAACATCGGAATCATCAATCACCACAGCGGTGCGGATAGCATTTTCCAATTCAATGATCTCAGCCTCCAGGCGGGACTGCTCATTTTTTGCTTCGTCATATTCCGCATTTTCGCTCAAATCGCCAAAGCCGCGGGCGATGGCAATCTGTTCGGCCACTTCGGCCCGGCGCACGGTGGTAAGATACTGCAGCTTTTCCTCCAGCTTTTTCATGCCTTCTACGGAAACGATGGTTTTATTGCTGTGTTCATGGATTTCGCTCATTGTGATTAACTCCTTTTCAATATCAATCCAGTTTCATCAGGGACGGAAGGCTTCGAAAATCTGCACGGTGTATTGATCCTGCAGACGATCAAATTCCTTTTTTGAACGCACCGTCCACGCCGCCAAAGTGGGATGGAACAAGGCGCGCATCACGCGGAAAGAAAAATTGCTGTCCGTTTCATAGCCATAGGCCACAAAATCCGGACGGGAGAGGAAATGAAACAGCAGATGCCCGGCCATTTTCTCAATCAGAGAAGGCTTTTTTCCCTTCTGCTTGGTTTGATCTACGGCCAATTGCCCCCGAATCACCATGGGGGCATGCTTCTTGAACCAGCGCATCAGCAAAGGATCAAAGGATTGCACCCACCAAATGCCCTGATAGCCCCGCATTTTTTCATGAACCCGGGCTGCCAAGGCAGTATCTCCAATCCTGTCTGATTTCAATTCAATCAGCAAGGGAACCTGCCCCTTCACAATTTCCAGCACCTGATCCAGGGTTGGGATGATTTCATCCGTATCCCCCAGGCGGTAGCCGGCCAATTCTTCCAGCGTTGCCCCGGAAAGGCGCACGTCTTCGCCGCACAGGCGAAGCAGCGAATCATCATGGTGCACTACCAGGGCGTGATCCTTCGTCAAATGCACATCCAATTCAATTCCATAGCCCTTATCCACCGCCAAGCGGAAAGCGGCCAGGGAATTTTCGGGAATGCTTCGATTATTATCATGCAGCCCCCGATGTGCAAAATACATCCAGCTTCTCTTCCTGGCAGGGCACAGGCGCCTGCGCGGATTGGGCGCGATCAAGAAAAGATACGCCGCCGCCACCGCCATTAGCCCAATGAACAGCCCCAGCAAGAATTCCATCATTTTCCCCTCTCTGCGCCGCCGCAATTCCTGATTCGGGCAACAAGAAAAGCCTTGCGGCACACGGCATTATTATACTCCACAACCGCATGAATTGCAACCGAAAAGACGCCGGTTTTTGTGGCGAGAATGTGGCGGTTTTGGGCTGAATATGCTATACTGAGTAGGAACCATCGAATTTCGGAGGCATGTATGCAAAAGCATTTCATTTTATTAGCTACCGGTGGCACCATTGCCAGCGTAGTCGGCGAAAACGGATTGCACCCCGGCATTTCCGCCAAGGAGCTGCTTGACAGGATTGGCGTTCCATCCGCTATCCAAATCGAAGGGCGGGATGTATTCACCCTGGATTCCAGCAATATCCAGCCGGAGGAATGGCGCGTGCTGGCTCAGGCGGTAAAAGAAGCAGCCCTGGAATCGGACGGCGTACTTATCACCCACGGCACCGATACTCTGGCTTATACCGCCGCCGCCCTTTCCTTTATGCTGTTGGACGTGGATAAGCCCATCGTGCTCACCGGCTCCCAGCTTCCTTTGGGCCATCCGCTCTCCGATGCTCCGGTGAATTTTCTGGAAGCCCTTTCCGTGCTCCAATCCGCTCAGCGGGGCGTATATATTGCCTTCCACCATAAGGTGATTTTAGGCACCCGGGCAGTCAAAATGCGCACCACCGCCTATGATGCTTTCCACAGTGTAAACGCCCCGCTTTGGGGCCAGGTGGATGCGGATGGGGTGCACTTATCTCCCCCGCCTTCTCGGCCCGAGCTTCCTGGCGGTATTTCCGATGAAATCAATTCCAAGGTATTTTTGCTGAAATTAATCCCCGGCACCTCCACAAAAATCCTGGACTGGGTGGCGGAGGCTGGCTATAAGGGCCTGGTGATCGAGGCATTCGGCATGGGCGGCCTGCATTACATCCGCCGCAATCTGGTGGACAAGCTCCACGAAATTTCCCAAAAAGGCGTGATCACCCTGGTCACCACCCAGTGCATGTATGAAAAAGCAAATTTCTCACTCTATGAAGTGGGCAGAAACGTGCTCTCTCCCCGGGTATTTTCCGCCCGGGATATGACCACCGAAGCCGCCGTATGCAAGCTGATGTGGGTGCTGGGCGATCCTGAACACAGAATCCCACTGCTGGAACAATCCCTGTGCGGTGAAATGAATTAAGCAAAAGAGCAGGTAGACAGGCCTGCTCTCAGACTGTCAAAAAACCCCTGGGATGCGTCGAAGGGCCGCTGCCCTTCGACTGAAATCCGCAGCCGGCGACATGTGCGGCGGCGAGGGCCGTAGCCTGCCGCCGCCTGTGGCGGATGCAGGCAGGAGAAGGCCCAATGAGGCACAG
>SVGW01000088.1 GCA_015056125.1 Clostridiales bacterium
AGGCTTTCCAGCCCTGTGAAAAGGGCTGGAAAGCCATTTTTGCAGTAAATGTGATGGATCGAATGGAAGACTGCTTTAGCTGACTTCCATTCGCAGTTTGTCGAAAATACTTTTTCGACAAACTGAAAACCCGCCATGCGGCGGGATTTGTGGGCAGCGAGCGAATTAAGCGTTCGCGCTGGCCTTGGCCAGGGCCTTGGCCAGACGGGCCTTCTTGCGGTTGGCCGTGTTCTTATGCATAACGCCCTTGGACACCGCTTTATCGATAGCGGAGGTGGTGGCGCTCAGTTGCGCACTGGCGGGGGCGACGCCCTCGATCAGAGCGACCTGATATTTCTTGATGGCAGTCTTAACGCCCGTCTTCACCATACGATTCCGCAGGTTCTTCTTCTTGCTCACCTTCACACGCTTCATGGCGGACTTGATGTTCGGCAACTTCCTTCACCTCCCAGAATAATCTCACGCTGACAATCAGCATTGGTTATTTTATCACAACACGAAAAAAAACGCAAGCATTTTTCCCAGTTTTTTTTCCTTTTTTACAAATTCGCCGTTTTGCGGTGTCCTGTTTATATTTTCGAAATCGTTCAATCTCCACTTTTTGATATATTTTATTATTTTATTTCTTTTTATCTCCACTTTTATTTCAATTTATGCATATATACGGAATACATTCGCCTATATTATTCCACTTTTATTTTTTCCACCGTCAAGGGCGCACAGATGCCCGCAGAAAGGGTTTCCTCCGTTTGTGGGCTTAAACGGGCCTGCAAATTGAAATTTTCCATAGAAAGGGCCTCATTTTCCAATTGAGCAAGCCGCACCTGGCGAATCAACTCCAATTTTTCTTCCTCCGCTTTCTGCCGATCATCCGCCCATTTGATTTCCACCCGGGCAAGTTCCTGGGTTCTTTCCGCCAGCTGCAATTGAAGCCCTTCATTCTTCGCTGCCAGGGATGCGTTAAGAATCCCAGAGGCTGCAAGCGCTGCCACCAATAAGGTCATCCAGAATTTTTTCATGCTGCCTTGCTCCTTTTCCATAAATGCCTTCAGGTATAAGCTGGCCATTTTTGCAGCAAAATATGCCCGAAGCCCATCATAAGGAGGAAAGCAAAACATGGAAAAAAAGCCCCAAAACTGGCAAAAGCGCGGTGTATTCGCGCTTTTGAGCAAACAAAGCCACAGCGATGTATTAGGAAGCTACACCGGAACGCCCCAGGATGAAGAGGATCCACAGCCTGTGCAGGATGCAGATGACCTGTAGCCTTTACATGGCGGCATTCTCCGGCTCCCTTCGGGACAGGATATAGATTTCGTAGGCGCCCAGCCGGAATAATTTATCCTTTTTAACGGCCACCAGCCCAGGCTCCAATACTTCCACGATATGCAGTCGATCCAATTCATACTCTTCCCGGCGGAAAGAATCCAGAAAATAATACGAATCCTCCCCCACGCCGCAAAGCGCCAGGGCATGGCCCTTTTGGGTAAAGGGGCAATCATCTCCGCCCACCAGCATCACGGCCATATCCCCCTGGGAAACCGCCTTTGCTGCCGCAGCAAAATCCTGGCGCACCTGGGTGCAGGTGAGGCCGAAAATTCGGGAAAGCTCCCAAATCTTGCTGAGATTGCCATTGATAAACGTGCCCTCCGGATTATTGCCGGACATATAGGAGCCAATGACCAGGCACAGAAAATTTTCCACATCTGCAGCCGTTTCCATCCGGAAGCGGCTGTGCTTTTGATAGCAGCCCTTCCGGTTCATGGAGCAGGAGCAAATCGAAAAGCCTTCGTTCCTGTAGGAATAATCCAGAATCGCCGTCAGGCGCTCCGGGGCCACCAGATTGGCAAAAGCATTGGCCAAGGCGGAGGGCACGCAGCCGGCGCCGGAAAAACGCGGCTGATTGCTTTGATCCGGAAATCGATAGATCATGCTCGCCCAGACGGGATCATTCTGCGCATAATAGCGCATCTGCCCCCGGCCCGGCACCTCCACAAAGCCCGATACCATGGCGCTCATATCCAATTCATCCAACGCGTTGGGCCTTTCATCTCCAAGCCCCCGAATGGGCAGATAAGCCAGCAGCAGTGCCAGCAGAAAAGTCAGCGTTTTTTTCACAGGCGCATCCTCCCAAGAAAATTTCATGTTCTTTATTATACAAAATCCGCGCTTTTTTTGCAATAAAAAGCGCGGATAGACTGTCAAAAAACCTTAGGATGTATCGAAGGGCCGCATTCCGCGAGCTCAAAGGTCGCCCTGCTTCCTACCGGTCGCCATTCTCCCTTTCGCTCGATTCCTCCGCTTCGCTATATCCGCTACAGGCGGCGCTTCAACTTCGTCACCCTTCGACTGGAATCCGCAGCCGGCGACATGCGTGGCGGCGAGGGCCGTATCCTGCCGCCTGTGGCGGATGCAGGCAGGAGAAGGCCCAATGGGCACAGAGCCTGTAGGCGGGATTTTATTCCGCCTACAAGCGACAATGCCAAATTGTGAGGTTCAAAAGAATTTTGCTTCCCGTATCAATTTACGGCCACAAAAATACTTTTTTCCTCCCTGGCTGCCGGCATTTGACCGAGCAGTGGTTCAAGAGAAATTAACCGTTACCCTTCATATCCAATTCAGAAAAAATCATTTCTCCCGTTTCTCCATCCAGAGTCACCCAGACGCGGGTGTTGAATTCACCGCCCATTTCATGGAATTGCACGGTCCAGGCGCTCTTGCCGGGGGTACGCCAGCTATCGCTCCACAGGCAGCAGGAGATGCCAAGGGATTCTATCCATTCATCTTCCATGCCCGCTGTCTTACAAAGCCTTCTGGCTTCCGCCCAGGCGATTTCCTTCACCTGCGCCTCGGTAACGCCGTTTTCATAGGGCAGGATGATATGCTCCCGGTCATCCGCCTCCGTTTTGAAATCATGGAACATATAGTAGATGGCTTTCAGCTCCTGGGGCCAGAACTGATATACATCGGCCCCCTTCAAATCCTGCTTATAGGCCTTTTCCCATTCGGCAAGCTTTTCATCGATATTTTCAAAAGTGGCTCCGTTTGCATCCATGGCCGCCTGGAAGCGCTCCCAGTATTCCGGGGCAAATTGATCGCTGCCCCAGAACCAGGGGGTGCCATCGGCGGAAGGCGTAGGCGAAGGCGCAGGTGTGGGCGGGTTCACCAGGATAAAGCCGCCCTCCCAGGAATTGGAGAGCTTTTCCGCTTCCCCTGTTTGAGCATTGATCAGTACTGAGCCAATTATTTCGCTCTTTGCGGTAAAGAGAGTGATTTCCCAGCAGTTCACCCCTTGGTAGGGCTGATTGAACCAATAGGATACCCCGCACACAGCCTTTCCCATATCAATATCGGTTTCCCCCAGGGCTTCTGCATATTCCTTTTCAAAGGCTGCCCGGGCAAGCTTGACGGCCAATTCCTGAGAAATATCCGTTTCAGAGGGCAGGCCGGGCAGAGCAGTGACAAAGGCAGGATAAAGATCATGCCAGATATAATTGATGGCCTGGGCCTCCAGGGGCCAGAATTCGGAATGCTCCCCATAGGCATTATACCAGCCGTTCATCAGATCACCGGCGGTATCGCCATTATAGCCCACGGCGTCCAGCTTATCCCAATACCAGGCCGGAGCAATTTCGCTGTACCAGATGCCGGGCCGGCCGTCCGGGCGCACCGTGGAGCGGGGATTGGCGGTATTGTCCGTTTTCTCGGTTTCGGGCTTATTTTTCTCCCAATAGCTTTCGCTCACGATTTCCCGCCAGCCCGGAGCGCTTTCAAAGCTGGTATCACAGGCCTTAATCGTACCGGTGCGTGCGTCCACCTCCACATAGGCTCTGCCCATGCGGTTTTCTGGCCGCTTGAGGGTCAGCTTCACCTTCCAGGCCGGGCCTTCCTCGGTATCCAGGCACACAGCCAGGGTGAACTTTTCATAGCCGGGATAGATTTCATATCCCTCGCAGGCTTTGAGGGCATGGGCGATGGCCTCTTCTTTGGTGATCATGCTGTCATCCGGGGTCAGATAGGTTTGATACAGGGCATGCTTTTCCCTCGCTGCAATGCCCTCTTCTCCTTCTTTTTCCACCCGATATTTCAGCGCTTTTTGATATTCCTGCAAAATTTCGGTGGTCCAGAGAGTGCCGCCATAGCCGTCCCCATAGGCCCAGGAAAAGCGAGCGGTGATGGTGTTGCCCCCCATATCCTTGGATGCGCCATACACCCCGGCCACAAAGCGGCTGGTCATGATTTCTCCATCCGGGGCCATGGTCACATAGTAAACGTTATCCACAGGGTTATGGGCTTCGTAATTGAAATACCATTCCCGCTCCGTAAGGTAGGGGTTCACGATGGTTTCGGTATAGGTCATGTGCCGCAAATAGCGCTCGGGATCTTCCAAATCACCCGTTTCCCCATAGGTTTCCCGGATGTGCTGCTGCACGATAGCAATGGCCTCCTCCTGGGTCAATTCTCCTTCTTTTGGCAGCACATTGGCGATATGCCCATCGCCCTGGCCGCAGGCCTCCATGGTTACTTCATACCAGTGCTGCACTTCCAGAGGCCAGGCGGAGGGATAGAAGCCGTATTCCGTTTTCACAAACTGGCGCATCAATTCTTCTTTATATTCCCCATCCTCATTGGCATTCAGCCGGGCAATGATATGATCGGGCAATTCGATGCCGTTTTCCTGGGCCAGGCTGAGAATCTCCTCCACCTCCGCGGAAGTATATCTATCCTCTCCCTTATTTTCCGCAGCTTTGGGGGCCATAATCTGCTCCACAAAATCCTTGCTCCCCAGCAAAACTGCCGCCACTGCGCTCACGGTGATCAAAAGCAGAATCAGGGCAAACACCAGCCCCACAGATATTTTTCTTCTCATCACAGGCTGTTCCTTTCTTTGCTCAGGCATGCGCGCAATCATCTGGCGCATTTCCTGTTCAAAATCCTGAGGGATGGAAGGAAGCATGGCATGCATGGTTTCAGCGTTTACTTTCACCACTCGCTTCATTCAAACATCACCTCCCGATCCAGCATTTTTCGTAATTGTTTCCGTGCACGGTAGAGCCTGTTTTTGAAGGTAGTCACGGGGATGCCCAGGGCCATCGCCCCTTCCTTTTCGGATGCGCCCTGCAGATATTTCACCATCAGCGGCAGGCGCAATTCCTCCGGTAATTGGTGGATAGCGGCGTATAAATCTCCCCAGTCAGGAGACTCTTTTTCCACGGCAGGGGGCATATCCACGGGAAACACCCGCATCCGCTGGCGCTGAATATTATGGCATTCGTTGATGAGAATGCGGCTTAAGTACCAGCGAAACATCCCTTCCCTGGCAGATTCCTTCTTTTCCCAGCCCTTGAGCAATGCCTGCTGCACCGCATCCCGGGCGTCCGCATCCGAGCGAAGCATGCCCATGGCGATTTTATACAATACAGGCAGCGCTTCCTGGGCGACGCGCTCGTATTCCTGGCGATCGGCCAATTCCATGGCCTCCCTTCAAAACAGCATTCAGAGTACTCTTACATAGAAAAGACGGAAAAATCCCCGTTTCGTTTCCAGGTTCCGGAAAAAAATAAAAAAAATTTGCAGGAGGAGGCTTTTGCGTCAAAAGCCCCCTCCCGCACCCTCCCGAAAACCAAATGGGAATTTACTTTTTAGGTACAGGCAACCATGCTTCTCTCAACTTTTTCGTGCCGCCGTATTTACTCATTCCGTTCTTTTCTCTGCTGCCGCTTTTGCATAAAATCCAGCAACTGCATATATTCCTCAAATTCCTCATCCGATACATTTTCTAATTTTTTCATCAGCATCACCAGGCGCTTCATTTGTCCATTGCTCATTTTTTCCCGGCCCAGCAGATAATCCAGAGACACGCCAAAAAAATCCGCAATTTTCCCCCATACCTCCAGCCCGGGATCGCGTTTTCCATTTTCAATATTGGTATATGCAACACGAGACATGCCCAGTGCAGCCGCCACCTCCGCCTGGGTTTTCCCAGCGGCAGCACGAATCATTTTTAAGCGAATCATACATTTCCACCTCAAAATGATTATAATGCTTCAAATTGAAACGCTCAATAATTGTGTCAATACGATACTTTTTCATTGACAAAGTTTCAATACGATACTATAATATGTTTCGTAACGATACATTAAGGAGTGCTTTATGAAACAAAAACATATGGCCGTCCGTCTGGAATCCGAGCTGCTGGATAAAATCGCCTACATTGCCAGCGAAAAGAAGCAATCCACAAATAAACTGGTAATGCTGCTGATTCGCCAAGGCATTAAAAGCTTTGAAGAACAGCATGGAGAAATCACCTTTCCCCCGATGGAACAAAAAATAGCCCTCCACTATGCCAAAGGGAGGGCCATGCAAAAATTATTTTGGGAGATCAGCCGTTGCCGTAATAAAGGGTAACGATGCAATTATGCAATTCCAGGAAGGCGCCCGGACAAAGATCCCAGCGGTTGGTGCGGAAGAAAGGAGTTTCCTGGTCAAATTCTATTCGGATTTCCTCCCCCGCTTCCGTAAATAGGTTGGATAATACGCAGTAGCTGTCCTCCGCCCCGGGCATGGGCCTGATTTCGTAATCAAACCAGGTGCCCAGGTCCGGGATATTTTCATCGCAGAAGAAGCGCCCGCTGCCGGAGAAAAAAATTTCATCCTCCGAAAAATCATGCCATCTAATCTGATCGTTGATGCTGTGGGCCAGATTGGCCAAGAGATAGCCTGTGCCGGTCAAGGAAATCTGGGTGCCTGCAGGAATATAGACGGTGTAAAGCACCTCTTCTTCCCCTGCCCTTACATCGTATACTTCGTGTTTATTGGTTGCCTTGTCCGTAAGGGTCAAACGAGCGCTTCGGCCCTCGTCCACGCAAAATCCCCACAGTCCTTCATCATCTTGAGCAGCCGTCCATTCCCTGGGCAATTCTATCCGCACGCTGTTCACCTGCAGTTGCTCGGCGGTGATCACTTTGGCCTGGGTATTGGGCACGAAGAAATTTCGGTCATCTGGGTTTCTCAATTGCAAATACCCGTTTTCATCCCCGATCACTTCGGCCAGGGGACGGTATACCCTTTCATCCTCTCTGCCGCCGGGGGTTTCATAGGTGGCGATCCCCATGGCATAGCCCTCGGGATCCGTCTCCTGTAAAAGATAGGCATAACCCATGCGCCCGGGGCCGGTGAGGCCTGCCCGGCGGGTGATATTGTGCAATTTGGTTTTAGCCACCAGCCCGGTGCTGTAGCTGGCGCTGTCTGCCTGGCCGTACACGATATGGTATTCTTTCTCCGTTTCCCCGATCACGGAAACGTAAGCATCCTTGGGAACGGTGATTCGTTGCCCGTCGTAAATGCTGGTAAAGTTAAAATCGGAAAGCGCCCGACAGGTCTGGTAATACGGGTTCACCTGCCATGGCTGGCAAAACACCCTGAGATTTGCAAGGGCAATATACCCCTCCAGGGCCTTTTCCTGAAAATCACTGCTGTAGGGGAGCCCGTAAATTTCTATTTTGGCCCATCCGGAAGCGCGGCTCATATCAATCACCCGCACGGGGGTGCCGGAATAGTATATGGCGATGCTTTTTTTCAGGGCCTTATCGGAATAAATCGCGGGACTACCCTGCAAATATGCCAGGGGAATATCGATCTTCGGGTTTTTCAATTGCGCCGTGCGCACATAGCCGTATTTTCCGGCGGAAATGGCATATACATACCGCCAGTCATCCCCGATATCCCCCAGCACTTCCACCTTGCCATTGATTTTCGCCAGCTGATCGGAAGAATTTTTCGCACTTTCCCGCAGGGCGATGCTGCCCACCGTTTCGGCCGTATAAAAGCTGCCGGGGGCGCCGTAATTGCGGTTTTCCTTCATCAAATAATCTTTCATCACATAGCCCTGCAGATCCCCCAAGGTCACATACGCCCACTCATCCTCTTCCCGCACCACCGTTATCGGGGTGCCGCTGTAAAAGCGGCCCAGGGACGTGGAAGCAGCATCGGGCTTTTTGCGCAGGTTCAGCCGGTCCGCCGCGCTGGGATTGGCAATTACGGCCCGATACCCTTCCGCCTCAGAAACCAGCGGCGCAAGCAAAAGCAGCGTCAGCAGCAAGGAAAGAAACAGGGATTTTTTCATGGTATCTTCCTCCCGGTGTTTTTTGATCGCTTTCATAAGGGAAGACAGGGCAATATGTCCCTTTGTTTCATTTCAAAACAAATCTTTTTTCATTTATTCTGCGCCCATCTGTACTTTTCCTGTACTTGCATGAAAAATGGGTTGCAATCAAGGAATAAAAGGAGTATCATAAATATATGGTACAGATTTTACCCGGCGGGCAAAAAACGGCCCGCAAAGAATTTTTCAAGATGAAAGGAAGCTTGTGAAAATGGAACGTGTATATAATTTTTCTCCCGGCCCCTCCATGATGCCCCTTCCCGTGCTGGAAAAAATCAAGGATCAATTGCCCCTGTATGAGGCCACCGGCATGAGCGTGATGGAAATGAGCCATCGCAGCAATATGTATCTGGATATTATTCAGGATGCGGAAGCCCGCCTGCGGAAGCTGATGCATATCCCGGAAAGCTATGCGGTGCTCTTTTTGCACGGCGGCGCCACCATGCAGTTTGCCTCCGTACCCCTGAATCTTTCCGTGAAGGGCCAGGCCGATTATATCGACAGCGGCAATTTCGCCCACGGCGCTGCCGGGGAAGCAGCTAAATATCTGAAAGTGAATATCGTGGCCTCCTCCCGGGAGGATAACTACACCTATATTCCCGATTGGGAAGGCAAACTTTCCGCCGAAGCGGATTATCTCCACATCACCACCAACAATACCATCTACGGCACCCATTTCACCAAGCTGCCCGAGGGCAACGCCCATTTGGTGGCGGATATGAGCAGCAATATTCTGGGCGAAGTATATGACGTGAATAAGTTTGGCGTAATCTATGCCGGCGCCCAGAAAAATATCGGCCCTGCCGGCCTGTGCGTGCTGATCGTGCGCAAGGATCTGATGGGCAAGGCTTCTCCCCTGTGCCCCAAGCTGCTCAACTGGGCTACCCAGGCGGAAAACGACAGCATGATCAATACTCCCAACACCTTCGCCATCTATGCGGCGGGGCTGTGCATGGCCTGGCTCCAGGAGCAGGGCGGCGTGGAAGCCATTGAAAAAGTGAATCAGGAAAAGGCCGCGCTGGTGTATGATTATCTGGATAACAGCAAGCTCTTTAAGGCCACTGCCCTGAAGGAGCACCGCTCCATTATGAATATTCCCTTTATCACCGGCGATAAGGAAAAGGACGCCGCCTTCATTAAATTTGCCGCGGCAAAGGGCCTGGTGAATTTGAAGGGCCACAGAAGCGTGGGCGGCATGCGCGCCAGCATGTACAACGCCATGCCCATGGAAGGGGCCAAGGCCCTGGTGGAAGCCATGAAGGCCTTTGAACTCAATGGCTAAGGAGGATCATCATCCATGTTTAAAATTCAAACCCTCAATGCGATTTCTCCCATTATTCATGAATCCCTGTCCGCGGGCAGTTACACCATCTCCAACGATGAGCCCACCCCGGATGCCATCTTGGTGCGCAGCGCCGCCATGCATGATATGGAATTGCCCGAATCCCTTCTGGCCATCGCCCGGGCAGGCGCAGGGGTCAACAATATTCCTATTGATAAATGCTCCGAGCAGGGCATCGTGGTGTTCAACACCCCTGGCGCTAACGCCAATGCCGTGGCCGAATTGGTGATGGGCGGTCTGCTCCTTTCCAGCCGCGATATCGCCGGGGGCATTCAGTGGGTGAAAACGGTAAAGGACGAACCCAACCTTTCTAAGCTGGTGGAAAAGGGCAAGAATCAGTTTGTAGGGCCAGAATTGCGGGGCAAGAAGCTGGCTGTGATCGGCCTTGGCGCCATCGGCGCGCTGGTGGCCAATGCGGCGGCCCAGGGCTTTGGGATGGACGTAGTAGGCTACGACCCCTATATCTCCGTGGCCCACGCCTGGGCTCTCTCCCGCTCCGTGCACCGGGCCGATTCCATGGAAGACGCCATCAAGAATGCTGATTATATCACCATCCATGTGCCTCTGATGGCCGATACCAAGGGCATGATCAACGACGCCTTCATTGCCGGCCTGAAAAAGGGCGTAAGAATCCTTAATTTCTCCCGGGGCGAACTGGCCGATCCAGAGGCCGTTAAAAAGGCCATTGAAAATGAGCAGCTGGGCGGCTATGTGACCGACTTCCCGGATGCTTCCCTGGTGGATGTGCCCCATGTGGTATGCCTGCCCCATCTTGGCGCTTCCACCCCCGAAAGCGAAGAGCGCTGCGCTGAAATGGCGGCCGCTCAGGTGCGGGATTATCTGGAGCGGGGCGTGATCCGCAACAGCGTGAACCTACCCGAAATCGTATTGGGCATGCCCGAAGGCGTGCGCGTGCTTTTGATCCACAGGAATATGCCCGGCATCGTCAGCAATATTTCCACCCTGATCTCCGGCCGGGGCATCAATATTCAAAACATGCTCAATAAGAGCCGGGGGGATATGGCCGTCACCGTGCTGGAGCTTTCCCAGCAGCCGGATGAAACCCTGCTGGCCGCTCTGGGCAAGCTGAACAACGTGGTTCGCGCCCGCATGGTGGGATGAAAAATCAAATGATAAAAGAGCAGAGGATGCATTCCCGGCTCTCAGACTGTCAAAAAACCCCTGGGATGCGTCGAAGGGCCGTATTCCGCGAGCTCAAAGGTCGCCTTGCTTCCTACCGGTCGCAATTCTCCCTTTCGCTCGATTCCTCCGCTTCGCTGTATCCGCCA